>NZ_QETG01000013.1:0-96509 GCF_003105055.1 Acinetobacter sp. AM
AGTTGAAAATGCCTTTGCGAGGTTAAAACATTTTCGAGCGATTGCAACCCGATTTGATAAGCTGGCACGAAATTATCAGTCTATGATTTACATTGCTTGTATGTTCATTTGGTGTAAAGCCAAATAAGGACACGCCCTAAGATCTGCTATTGAAATTGATCAATGAGATGTTCAATGGCATCTGATTTCTTACTTGGGGCATTCGGTTGCATTGTCGGAGGAGCTTGATTACTTGGAACCAAGTTTTCTTCATCCGGCAAATCATCAAAATCTCGCTCAGGTGCACGCGTAGGAGCGGCTGGTTTAGGGCGATATAATGGCTGAGCCAATGGTGGTGAAGAGCGGTAATCTTTTTTGGTCTCTCCCTCAATAAATTGGGTGTCGTTATGCAATGTAGGTGCCTTAGCATCTTTGTCAAAATGTACCCAAGCTGATGGCGTGCCTTTTAAAGCATTGTCCATAAAGTTGGTCCAAATGGGTAATGCTGCAACGCCCCCGTATTCACGTCGACCTAAGGTGGTTGGTTGGTCAAAGCCGACCCATGCCACCGTGACCAATTTACCATTAAAGCCTGCAAACCATGCATCTTTGGCATCATTGGTGGTTCCTGTTTTACCCCCTAAATCATCGCGGCCAATTTTAAGTGCAGCGCGCCCTGTACCATGTTGGATAACATCTTTGAGGATGTTCGCCATATCAAAGGCAGAACTGGATTTTAAAATTCGTTGTGCTTGGCGATATTCTGGATTGGTCGCACTTGGTTCACTGATTTTGGCTTCAGCAGCTTGATTGGTGACCTCAATCACTTCATCGTCAGGTGTCACAGGATCTGCCGAATCAGATACATCATCTTTTGCATTAATGCATTCAATACAAGCATATTCTGGATTGGCTTGATAAATCACCTTGCCATATGCATCTTCAATACGGTCAATAAAATGCGGTTGAATACGGTAACCGCCGTTCGCAAATGTGGCATAGCCTGTTGCCATTTGAATGGGCAATACTTGTGGTGTACCTAAGGCAATGGTGTAGTTATTTGGAATTTGATCTTCTTGCAAACCAAAATCCATAAACAATTGGCGAGTACGCTCAATGCCGACAGCTTGAAGTAAACGTACTGAGACAGTATTTCGTGATAAATATAAAGCACGACGCAATGGAATCATGCCCAGATAACGCCCATCTGAATTTCGGGGTGACCATTTGCCAATGGTAATAGGACTATCATTAACCATGGTAAATGGCGTCATACCGCGTTCTAAAGCCAAAGCATAAACAAACGGTTTAATGGTCGAACCAGGTTGACGCCAGCCTTGTAAAGCTCGGTTAAATTTAGATTGATAGAAATTATATCCCCCGACTACCGCTTCAATCGCACCATTATTCGGATTTAGTGCAATCAGTTGTCCTTGGGCTTTCGGGATTTGTACCAGTGACCATGAGGTTTTGTCTGCATTTGGTCTTAAACGAACAATATCTTTGATTTGTACAATTTGAGAGGCACGACTGGGTGCAGGGCCTACGCTGTTGGCGTTGCGATAAGGGCGTGCCCAAGACATCCCTGACCAAGGTACAGTCACACTAGAACCATCTTGCATGAAGGCTTCAAAGGAGTTGTCATTCACTTTGCTGACTTTGGCAGGGTAAGTGTTTGCATAAGCGGTAAATTGTTTTAAATCTTTATCATGTGCTTCGGCACCGCGCCAACCATGTCGTCGATCATAGGCTTCTAAACCGTCTTGTACGGATTGTTCAGCAAATAATTGGCGTTGGCTATTAATCGTGGTGTAGACCTTATAGCCAGAATCAATCGCTTGTTCGCCAAATTTACTGACCAGTTCTGCGCGGACCATTTCGCCCACATAGGGAAATTGATTGCTGATACCACGCTCAGGCATATCTAGATTGATGGGTTCAGCAATGGCATTTTGATATTGTTCTTGATTGATATAACCCAATTGAAGCATACGCCCCAGAATCCAGTTGCGACGTTCAAGAGCGCGCTCAGGATTGGCAACGGGATTATATTTTGAAGGGGCTTTGGGAAGACCCGCAATCATGGCCATTTGGGCGATGCTTAAATCTTCTAAATTTTTGTTGTAGTAAATTTTGGCGGCAGCAGCAATGCCGTAGGCATTTTTCCCCAAAAAAATCTTGTTCACATACAGCGTCAGAATTTCTTCTTTACTCAGATTTTGTTCAATCTTTCGAGCGAGGAACACTTCGGTTAGTTTGCGTTTGAGTGTACGTTCAGGACTCAGATAATAGTTTTTTGCCACTTGCATGGTAATGGTCGAGCCACCCGTTTGCACATTCGAGCCTGTAATGCTCTCACTTACTGCTCGTCCTAAGCCTTTAAAACTAATCCCACTGTGTTCAAAAAAAGCTGAATCTTCAGCAGCTAAAAAAGCATGAATAAAGGTAGTTGGGATTTGATCATATTCAACTGGAACAGAAAGTTTGCCACCGTATTCTGCAATAAGTTGCTGATCCGCACTATAAACTTGTAATGGTTTTAATAAAGGAGCCTTTTTTAAGATGCTCATTTCAGGCAAAGAGGGGGCAATATAGAGATACATGCCATAAAACCCCATAGGAATTGCGACCAAAACTATAATTATGATCAAAAAAAATGGATGAACACGGCCTGAACAAGATAGCTTTTTCATAACAAGTAAGTTTTAATAGGAGCTAATGGCAAACTAATTGGTGGTCAGTATAGCCGTTTACAGATACGGATTGTTAATGAGTTATTGTATCCGTATAAAATTATAGACCGCAGCCAGTTAGTTAGTTACTTCTATTGGGGATAAAAAAATAATAGGAATAGTATTGTGCTCAGGTTATATCGTAAGCCAAATAAGGGGTTAATAGGGGTAGATATTAGTTCCACTTCTGTTAAGTTATTAGAGTTGTCTGTAAAAAACGGTCGCTATTGGGTAGAAAGCTATGCTTTGGTCCCATTACCAGAAGGTAGCGTTGTTGAAAAGAACATTTTGAATCCTGAAGCTATTGGGGAGGCTTTGGAGCGCGCTTTAAATTTAGCAAATGTTCAATCGCATGCAGCAGCAATTGCCATTCCAACGTCTATGGTGATCAGCAAAATCATCGAGATGGATGCGGATATGACGGATGATGAACGTGAAGTTCAAATCCGTATGGATGCTGAACAATATATTCCGTTCCCTTTAGATGAAGTCAGCCTTGATTTTGAAGTTTTGTCTGATCGTTTAGCTAATCCAAATCGGGTCAATGTGCTTTTGGTGGCAACACGTCTCGAAAACGTGGAAGCGCGTTCAGAAGTACTGGAACTGGCTGGAATTACGCCTAAAATTGCGGATGTAGAAAGCTTCGCAATGGAAAATGTCTATAAAGTATTCTCTGATACCATGCCGATGGGGGTAAATACCGTCGGTATTTTAGATATTGGGCATACCATGACCACGCTATCGGTTATGCAGAATGACAAAATTATCTATACCCGCGAGCAGGTTTTTGGTGGGAAGCAACTGACCCAAGAAATCCAGAATCGTTATGGACTGTCATTTGAAGAAGCGGGACGTGCGAAGAAAAGCCGTACTTTGCC
The DNA here is from genome assembly GCF_003105055.1 of Acinetobacter sp. AM. Lineage (NCBI taxonomy): Bacteria > Pseudomonadati > Pseudomonadota > Gammaproteobacteria > Moraxellales > Moraxellaceae > Acinetobacter > Acinetobacter sp. AM. Next base: position 3,590 of record NZ_QETG01000013.1, read on the forward strand.
CGATGATTATGACGTAGAAGTCTTAGAGCCATTTCTTGAAGCTGTGGTGCAACAGGCTGCCCGTTCTTTGCAGTTCTTCTTCTCATCTTCGCAGTTTAATGAAATTGATCATATTTTATTGGCGGGTGGAAATGCCAATATTCCAGGTTTGGCCAAGTTATTGCAACAAAAACTCGGATACCGCGTCACGATTGCGAACCCATTTTTGCAAATGGGTTTTTCGCCAAAAATTGATATTAAAAAAATTGAAAATGATGCTTCCTCTCTCTTGGTGGCGTGTGGTCTAGCATTGAGGAGTTTTGATTAATGGCAAAAATTAACCTGCTCCCTTGGCGTGATGAGCTGAGAGAGAGACGAAAAAAAGAATTTATTGCGATTTGTATTGGGGCGGCTTTAATTGGGGTGTTATTGGTTGTAGGGGCATGGTTCTATTACAACTATAAGCTTGAAGACCAAGAACAAGCGAATCAGCTTATTATCAGTACCAATCAAAACCTAGATGTGCAGCTAAAATCTTTAGAAGGTTTGCAAGAGCAGCGTAATGCGATTGTAGAGCGTATGAAGTTGATTCAAGGACTGCAAAGTCAACGTCCAATTGCCGTGCGTTTAATTGATGAAATGGCACGTGTAGTCCCTGCGAATTTATATATTACCAAGTTCAGTCGTGTTGGCGATAAATTTACCATTGAAGGTAAGGCGGAAAGTCCAAATGCAGTGGCTGAATTTTTACGTAATTTAGAGGCTTCGCCTTGGTATCGTAATGCCTTTATGAACTCCTTCTTGGCTGTGGAAGAAGATAAAAATAAAGCGCCGAGTTCGATTGTTCCTCGTGTTGAGGATAGTTATGGCAGCTTTGTGGTGACTGCAGATCTGGATGAGATCGCTATGCCTACGAATGCAGCGAATGAAACTGCGGGTTCTATGGCGGTAGCGGCAAATGATGCAAATGCAGCAGCTAGTTCAACAGCGGGGGCAGCACAATGAGTCGTGATGAGTTTGATGATCTAAATCAAGAGGCTGTTGTTAAACCTAAGAAAAAAATGACAGTGGATAAATTTTTTCAACAATTTAACACGTTGGACCCGAATAATTATGGCAGTTGGCCATTATCGGTCAAAATTACTTGTTGGGTTTTTATTGTCTTTTTAATTTGTGCTATTGGCTATTTTGTTGTGATCAAGCCGCAGTTAGATGCGATTTCTGGTGCACATGCACAAGAGCAAAACTTACTGAATGAATTTAGAGAGAAAGATTCAAAGCTACGTAATTTGCAACAATATCAAGCTCAGTTGCAGGAGATGGAAGCGAACTTTAATCAACAACTGGAGCAATTGCCGAAGGAAACTGAAATTCCTGGTCTGGTTGAAGATATTAACGTGACAGGTGTCAACTCTGGACTGAAATTTAAAAATATTCGTTTAGAGCCTGAAGTAAAACAAGAATTTTTTGTTGAGCAGCCGATTAGTATTGAAGCAACAGGTGATTATCATGCCTTTGGTTCTTTTACGAGTGGTATTGCAGCATTACCTCGAATTGTGACCTTACATGATTTTGATATCAGTTCTTCTATTAGTACGGATAAAAAATCTGAAATTCCGCAAGTGACTTATGTCGCGAAGGCACGTACCTATCGCTATATAGGTAATACAGAGAATCAAAATGCGGCAGCAGGTGCGAATGCTACAACTCCTCCTGCTCAAGTTACTCCAGAAGGAGCGAAGTAATGAAATTTGAGAAAATAGCATTTGCTTTGATGTTTGGGCTGGTTTTGGCGGGGTGCGATTCGCGTATTGATGCGGTGAACATGGAAATGGTGAATATTCGTAATCAGCAACCTTTGCCGATTGATCCAGCACCTGTTTTCCCACCTGTACCCACATTCAATTATGCAGCGCATCAATTGAAAAGTCCGTTTATGCCGAGTTCCTTGGCAGCAGAATTAAAAATTATGTCGGGTAAGCGAGTGTATCCGAATTTCTCGCGTCAGTCGCAGCCATTGGAAAGTTATGCTTTAGAATCCTTGAATATGAAGGGGAGTATGCGTAATCAGTCTGGGCAAATTTTGGGGTTAATCCAGACACCTGATGGTGAAATTGAGCGTGTGCAAGTCGGAAATTACATGGGGATGAGTCAAGGGCGAATTGTGAAAATTACGCCTACACAGATTGATCTTGTGGAAATTATTCCCGATGGTCGAGAGGGGTATGTAGAGCGTCCGCGTAGCCTTGTCTTAATTGGACCCGCGCCTTAATTAAAGGAATAAAAATGAAAAACAGTATTCAAGATTTTATATTTGGGGATGGTAATACAATGAATCATATTTTCCGTCAATTCTCTATGGGTGCGGTTGCTATGGCTGTCATGCAAGCTGCCAGTGCGCAAGTTAGCATCACGAATGTTGTACCTATGCAAGTACCTGGACAAGGGACTGAAATTCGTGTGATGTTCAACGGAATACCACCACAACCTCAAGCTTACCAACTTGAACAGCCATCAAGACTTATTTTAGATTTTGATAAGGCAGAACAAACACTAAAGCAAAATAATATTAAGGTTGCGACAAAAGAAGCCAATTCGGTTGATGTATCCTCAGATGCACAGCGTTCTCGATTGACCGTTAATCTTGCGGATGCAGGTGCTTTTACCACCCGAGTTGAAGGTAATACCTTTATTCTGAAAATAAATGCGACAGATAATAGTTTTGCGACTCCTGTGGCAACATCAGTTAAAGCGTCATCGCAAGGTGTTTCTAATATCGGTTTTCAACGCGGTTCAGAGGGTGAAGGTCAGGTTGTTATTGATTTGCTCGGTAGTAATACGCCAGCAGATGTACAGCAACAAGGTAGTAAAATTGTGGTGCGCATGTTGGGAAATAAAATCCCTACACATCTGACTCGCCGTCTCAATGTCAATGATTTTGCAACGCCTGTGGCGACCGTAGATGCTTATAATGATGGCAATAGTGGTGTGATTACTATTCAGTCTTCAGGCAGCTATGAATACATGGCTTACCAAGCTGAGAATAAGTTAACGATCAGCTTAAAGCGTCCTGTGGATAAGAATCCAATGAAACCGCGTACAGCTAATAACTACACGGGTAAGAAAATTTCACTGGATTTCCAAGATATTGAAGTACGCCGCGTATTACAATTATTGGCAGATTTTACTGGCATTAACATGGTGGCTGCCGATACGGTACAAGGCAATATTACCTTGCGCTTAAAAGATGTGCCATGGGATCAAGCGCTTGATATTATTTTAAAAACAAAAAATTTAGACAAGCGTCGTAATGGCAATGTGATTTGGATTGCACCTGTTACTGAGTTGATTAAAGCGGAAGATGAAGAAGCCAAGGCGATTGCACAGAGTATTAAGTTGGCACCAATTCAAACTGAATATTTGCGTTTAAGTTATGCTAAAGCTGCGGATGTTTTTAAACTTGTAACAGATTCTAGAAAGGAAGCGGGTAAAAATACAGGTGTTAATAATCAAGACTCTTTAGCTTTAGAAAGTTTATTAAGCGCGAGAGGAAGTATTGTTTCAGATGATCGTACGAATACGTTAATCGTAAATGATACGGCACAAAACATAGATAAAATTAGAAAAATGGTTGATTTGTTAGATGTGCAAGTACAGCAAGTCATGGTCGAGGCGCGAATTGTTCGAGCATCAACTTCGTTTACCAAAGAGATGGGGGTGAAGTGGGGGATTCTTTCACAAGGGGTTAATAGCAATAATGATCTCTTGGTTGGGGGGAGTGATCAAACTTTATGGGATCTAAAAACCCCAGATGATGATGGGAAATACACCATTCAGCGTCCCGATAACCTAAATGTCGATTTGGGAGTGACCAATCCTGCGGGGCAAATTGCGTTTAGCTTGATTAGTTTGTCTGATTTTATGTTAGATCTGGAGCTTTCAGCTTTGCAAGCTGATGGCTATGGTGAAGTCATTTCCACACCAAAAGTACTGACTGGAGATAAGCAAAAAGCTAAGGTAGCGACCGGTCAGGAAGTACCTTATCAAACTACAACTAACTCTGCTTCAGGCTCAACAGCAACCACCTCATTTAAGGAAGCTTTACTCAGTTTGGAAGTGACACCAAGTATTACTCCAGATGGTAAAGTGCAAATGCAACTCGATATTGCTAAAGATTCGATAGCAGGCGAAGCACCAAATGGCGAGTTGATTTTGAACAAAAATACGATTACGACCAATGTCTTGGTTAATAATGGCGAAACGGTGATTTTAGGTGGTGTATTTGAGCAGACCACCAGTAACTCACAAACCAAGGTGCCTTTCTTGGGAGATATTCCTTATATTGGTGCATTATTCAGGAAGGATACCAAGTCAGATGACAAGCAAGAGCTGTTGATTTTTGTGACGCCACGAATTGTTAATGACAGTGTTTCAAGAAATCATTAATATATTTTCAATTTAAACAAAATTAATAGGTGACTCCTTGCCAAGCAAAGAGTTTAGTTCCCTACCAAATATCTATTTGGTAGGGCCAATGGGGGCAGGAAAAACAACAGTCGGACGGCATTTGGCAGAATTGTTGGGTCGTGAATTTCTAGACAGTGATCATGAAATTGAACGAAAAACTGGTGCGACAATTCCGTGGATTTTTGAAAAAGAAGGTGAGACGGGATTTCGTACCCGTGAAACTACAGTGATTGATGAGTTGACTGCTCGACCCGATTTGGTCTTGGCGACTGGTGGTGGTGCAGTGACTCAAGCCCCTAATCGTGATTTTTTAAAGCAACGTGGTATCGTTGTTTATCTCTATACTCCTGTTGAAATTCAGCTTCAGCGTACTTATCGCGATAAAAATCGTCCTCTCCTACAGGTTGAGAACCCAGAGCAAAAATTACGTGATTTACTTGCGATTCGGGATCCTTTATATCGGGATGTGGCTCATTATATTATTGAGACCAATCAAGGTGCTGCACGAGATCTTGCGCATAAAATCTTAACGATGATTACCACACAACCTATTGATTGAATACGAAAGAAGTTGAACCCATGCAAACTTTACATGTAGAACTCGGCGAACGCCGTTACCCTATCTTCATTGGCAGTGATTTAAATCCTCAAGATTTATTGGCACCGTATATTTTCGGGCAGCAAGTCATGATTGTGACCAATACCACCATTCAGCCTTTGTATTTAGAACATTATGTTAAAGCTGTTGAGGCTTTAGGTAAAAAAGTTGCTACCTGTGTTTTGCCTGATGGTGAAAAATATAAAGATATTCAGCATCTGAATCTGATTTTTGATGCCCTTCTTGAAGTTGGTTTTAACCGTGATTGTACGGTATTGGCTTTGGGTGGTGGTGTGATTGGCGATATGGCGGGCTTTGCATCCGCTTGTTTTCAGCGTGGTGTGTATTTTATTCAAGTACCAACGACGTTGTTGTCACAAGTAGATTCTAGTGTTGGCGGCAAGACGGGGATCAATCATCCTTTGGGTAAAAACATGATTGGGGCCTTCCAGCAACCGCAAGTGGTAATGGCAGATATGGCACAATTAAAAAGTCTGCCTGATCGTGAACTCTCTGCAGGTTTGGCTGAAGTCATCAAGTATGCCTTATTAGGCGATGAAAGCTTTTTGGTATGGTTAGAAGCGAATATGGATGGCTTGGTCGCAAGAGATCCTGATTTGCTGGCTGAAGCGGTCTATCGTTCATGTGCACATAAAGCACGTATAGTGGCAAATGATGAAAAAGAACAAGGCGAGCGTGCCTTGTTGAATTTAGGCCATACCTTTGGTCATGCGATTGAATCGTATCTAGGGTATGGCGTATGGTTACATGGTGAAGCTGTTGCGACGGGTATGGTGATGGCTGCAGATTTATCACAACGCATGGGGTGGATTTCGGTAGCAGACTTGGAACGTACAAAAAAAATCATACAGCGCGCTGGTTTGCCGATAGTATGTCCCGAAATTCCATTGCAAGATTTCTTGGGCTATATGGCGCATGATAAGAAAGTATTAAATGGTCAGCTTAGATTGGTGCTACTAAAACAGTTGGGTCAAGCAATCATTACCAAAGAGTTTGATGTTGAGCTGATGCAGCAGGCGATTATTGCCAATCAAACAATATAAAGGTGAAATTATGACAGCACTCCACAAATATTGGCAAAATACACAACGTTATATTTGGCTTGTGGGTGGAGTGCTGTGTCTTTTCGTAGCATTGATATTTTGGGCGGGATCAGACAGTAGTGAAGAGTTGGTCGAAGTGAATAAAGCCATGGAGTCTGATGCTGAGTTGCAAATTCAACCTGCACGTGTCACGGCGACAACCAATTTAGGCACCTTACAAGAAGAAGTTCGCCCTATTGCACTGACCACCAGAGTTGTTGCGACGGGAAATCATGCGAATGAATTCCGAGGAAGTAAATTTATTGAGGAACAGAAAAATAAATCAACGCTAGAACTGTTTAGTGTTACTGAAGAAGACATTATTAAAAGCTTTTTGAATAAACAAAGTAGTCGACAACATTATTTTTATCTCCGTTTGGCTGGAGATCAACAACAAGAGCGATATGTTTTATTTTATGGCTTATATTCGAATGAAAGAGAAGCAAACCAAGCACGAGAGCAGCTTGATTTAAAATTACCAGCATCCGTCCATCCTACAGTAAGAGCTTTGGAAGATTATCAGGCGCAAGTGAATGATATGGGGATGGAAGAGTTGCAGGGTTCCACGCCAGTGTATGAAGTTAAATTAAATCCTGTGGCTTTGCCAAAACCAGACGCAGCTATGCTGAATTTAAACAAACCGAAAACTGTGGATACAACAGTGAATAGCTCAGATACGGGCAATGCATCTACCAACACGACAGTAACCCGTAGAGATGCTGAAGGCAATGTGATTGATGTGCAAAAATCTCAATCGCATGCTGAGACTGGCACAAAAACAACTCCTTCGCCAGCCAATTCAAATTCGCCTGTGCGCCAAGAAATTGCAGATCCATTTAATTAATCGTTCTAAAATAGAGCACATTGTGCTATACCAATGATTAAATGCGCAAAAATGGTGCAACTAAGATAGGTCTTCAAATGCTCTGATTCAGGTCGAACACTTGATATTTCTGTATTTAAAAGAATTTAATCTAATAACACTAAGTTGGCATATTTTTTGCTTAAATGGTGCATGATTTGAGTTGATGTCACTATTTTGGCGCGAAAAGATTCAAAGAGTGTGCGAAAACATCAAGATTGCTTGCTTTAAAAGAGTGCGCAAAAGTCGCAATAGTTTCTTGCATTTCGGTCATGTACAAAAGATAAATTCAGTCTATCTTTGACATGAGAGTGCAAGATCATTGCATTAAATTGATCTTAGTGTGAGAAAGTTAGACTAAGTCGCAAAGAAGTTAGATAGTCAGCGCCCGATTCAGGGCCAAGTAGAAAGAAGGGTACGCTATGCACATGCCATCGCCTAATACTGTAGCTCCCGCTCAAGGTTTATACCAACCGGATGAGTTTAAAGATAACTGTGGTTTCGGCCTTATTGCACATATGCAAGGGAACGAAAGTCATGATCTGGTCAAGACCGCTATTCATAGCTTGAGCTGTATGACCCACCGTGGTGGTATTGCCGCCGATGGTAAGACCGGAGATGGGTGTGGTTTATTATTGGCGATGCCGAAACAGTTCTTCCGTGAAGAAGCGAAAAAACTGAGCGATACTACTCTCAGTGAAATTTTTGCAGTGGGTACGATTTTTCTTAACTTGGATCCTGCAATCGCTGCACATTCAAAACAAATTCTAAGTAAAGAAATTGAAGAAGAAGGCTTACGTGTTTTGGCTTGGCGTGTAGTGCCAACCAACAATGCTGCACTGGGTGAAATTGCGATGCAATCTTTACCAGCCTTTGAACAAATTATTGTGAACTGCCCTATGGGAGTAACTGAGGTTGAATTTAACCGTAAGTTATTCTTGGCGCGTCGTCGTGCAGAGCAGCAACTTAGCAATGATCCATCATTCTATGTAACAACATTGTGTTCAACAGTCATCAGCTATAAAGGCTTAATGATGCCTGCTGCAATTGCAGACTTCTATACAGACCTTGCAGATGAGCGTTTAGCATCACATATCGTGGTGTTCCATCAACGTTTCTCAACCAATACTTTACCGCGTTGGCCTTTGGCCCAACCATTCCGTTACCTTGCACACAATGGTGAGATCAATACCATTACCGCGAACCGTAACTGGGCAATGGCGCGTACTCCGAAGTTTGAAAATCCATTATTACCAGGTTTAACTGAGCTTAAGCCGATTGTGAACCGTACTGGTTCGGACTCTTCAAGCTTAGATAACATGCTTGAGATTCTTGTCGGTGGCGGTATGGATCTGTTCCGTGCGCTACGGATGTTGGTTCCACCAGCTTGGCAGAACGTTGAAACTTTAGATGCTGACTTACGTGCATTCTATGAGTTTAACTCGAAGCACATGGAAGCATGGGATGGTCCTGCTGGTCTCGTGATTCAGGATGGTCGTCATGCCATCTGTATGCTAGACCGTAATGGTTTACGTCCAGCGCGTTGGGTGATTACGAAAAATGGTTACATCACTTTAGCCTCTGAAATTGGTGTTTGGGATTATCAGCCTGAAGATGTGATTTCTAAAGGTCGTGTTGGTCCTGGTCAAATTCTTGTGGTAGATACCTTTACTGGTAAATTGCTTGACACCAAAGATGTTAGCAACCACTTGAAAAAAATGCGTCCATACCGTGAATGGTTGCGTGAAAACTCAATTCGTGTTCAGGGTAGCCCAGAACTTGAAGAATATTTATGTGATCAAGGCTTAAAAGGCGATGCCCTAAAAGCAGCACAGAAAATGTTTATGGTGACCTTTGAAGAGCGTGATCAATTGCTTCGTCCAATCGCGGAAAGCGGTCAGGAAGCAGTCGGCTCAATGGGTGATGATACGCCTATGGCAGTCTTATCGCGTCAAGTACGTCATGTGTCGGATTACTTCCGTCAACAGTTTGCACAGGTGACAAATCCGCCAATTGATCCATTGCGTGAATCGATTGTCATGTCGTTGGAAACTTGCTTGGGTCGTGAGCAAAACGTCTTTGAGCAAAGCCCTGAGCATGCGGATCGCTTGATCATTTCAAGCCCTGTACTTTCAAATTCGAAAATGCATCAAATCCGTACTTTAGGTCGTGCGGGCTATGAAATTGCAGATATCGATTTGAACTACACAGCAAGTGAAGGTTTAGAGGCAGCAATTGCCCGTATCTGTGAAGAGTCTGCACAGGCAATTCGTGATGGCAAAACTTTATTATTACTTTCCGATAAGAAAATTCGCGAAGGCTATTTACCTGCAAATGCTCTAATGGCAACAGGTGCAGTACATCACCACTTGATTAATGTTGGTTTACGTACCGATGCCAATATCATTGTGGAAACTGGTTTTGCACGTGATCCACATCAATTTGCAGTGATTCTTGGTTTTGGTGCAACTGCGATTTACCCATACTTGGCTTATGACGTGATCAATGATTTGGTTGCCAAAGGTGAGTTATTGGGTGATCCAATTCATGCACAAGCCAACTTCCGTAAAGGGATTGAAAAAGGCTTGTTGAAAGTCCTGTCTAAAATGGGTATTTCAACAGTGGCTTCTTACCGTGGCGGTCAGTTGTTTGAGGCGGTAGGTTTGTCTGAAGAAGTTGTGGGTAAATGCTTTACAGGTGTACCAAGCCGTATTAAAGGTGCAACTTTTGTTGACCTTGAAAATGATCAGAAAAAATTGGCAGATATTGCGTGGAAATCACGTAAGCCAATCGACCAAGGTGGCTTGCTAAAATTTGTATTCGACAAGGAATACCATGCATTTAACCCTGACGTGATTAATGCTTTGCACAAAGCAGTACGTTCAGGCAATTATGCTGACTTTAAAGAATATGCCGAGTTGGTGAATCATCGTCCAATTGCAACCATCCGTGACTTATTTAAGTTAAAAACAGATAACTCGATTGCTTTAGAGCAAGTTGAGTCAGTTGAGTCAATTTTGCCACGTTTTGACTCTGCGGGTATGTCTTTGGGTGCATTGTCTCCTGAAGCGCATGAAGCGATTGCGATTGCCATGAACACCATTGGTGGTCGTTCGAACTCTGGTGAAGGTGGTGAAGACCCTGCACGTTACGGCACGATTCGTAACTCAAAAATCAAACAGATTGCATCTGGTCGTTTTGGTGTAACACCAGCCTACTTAACTTCTGCTGAAGTGTTGCAGATTAAAGTCGCGCAAGGTGCAAAACCAGGAGAAGGCGGTCAGTTACCAGGTGGTAAAGTGAATGGCTTAATTGCACGTTTACGTTATTCAGTACCGGGTGTGACCTTGATTTCTCCACCACCACATCACGATATTTATTCGATTGAAGACTTATCGCAATTGATCTTTGACTTGAAACAAGTCAACCCCAAAGCGATGGTCTCTGTAAAACTGGTGTCTGAGCCAGGCGTAGGAACAATTGCCGCAGGTGTTGCGAAAGCCTATGCCGATTTCATTACCATTTCGGGTTATGACGGTGGTACAGCCGCTTCTCCACTTTCATCGATTCATCATGCAGGTTCGCCATGGGAGTTGGGTTTAAGTGAAGCGCATCAAGCACTTCGTGTGAATGACTTGCGTGGCAAAGTTCGTGTACAAACGGATGGTGGTTTAAAAACAGGTCTTGACGTGGTTAAAGCCGCAATTTTAGGTGCGGAAAGCTTTGGTTTTGGTTCTACGCCAATGATCGCTTTAGGTTGTAAATACCTGCGTATTTGTCACTTGAATAACTGTGCGACTGGTGTTGCAACGCAGCAAGATCATCTTCGTCAGGAACACTATATTGGTGAACCTGAAATGTTGATCAATTTCTTCCACTTTATTGCAGAAGAAACACGTGAATGGTTGGCTGCCTTAGGTGTGGCAAGCTTGAAAGACTTGATTGGCCGTACCGACTTACTTGAAGTATTGCCAGGTGAAACTGAAAAACATGCTCATCTTGATTTAAGCGCATTGCTTGAATCACATCCTGCGGCTAACGGTAAGGCTCAATATTGCCAAGTTGAAGGCAATGCACCTTTCGACAAAGGCTTATTGGCAGAGCAAATGGTGGCAGAAATGTTGCCAGCAATTGAAGCTGGTACTGGCGGTGAATATAGCTTCACGGTCGGTAACTGTGACCGTTCAATTGGTGCGCGTATCTCTGGTGAAATTGCACGTCGTTATGGCAATTTGGATATGGAAGCGCATCCTGTTGTGATGAATCTGAAAGGTACTGCGGGTCAGTCTTTAGGGGTGTGGAATGCAGGTGGTTTGCATATCAAGCTTGAAGGTGATGCGAACGACTATGTTGGTAAAGGTATGGCGGGTGGTCGCGTGTCGATCTTCCCACCAAAAGGTTCACCGTTCCAAACGCAAGAAACTGCGATTATTGGTAATACTTGTTTATACGGTGCGACAGGCGGTAAGTTATTTGCTGCGGGTACTGCGGGTGAGCGTTTCGCAGTACGTAACTCAGGTGCCTTCGCGGTAATTGAAGGTGCGGGCGACCATTGCTGTGAATATATGACAGGTGGTGTGGTCACTGTACTGGGTAAAGTCGGTCACAACTTCGGTGCGGGTATGACCGGTGGTTTTGCCTACGTGCTTGACTTGGACAATGACTTTGTCGACTACTACAACCATGAGTTAATTGAGTTGAACCGTATCTCAACTGAATCAATGGAAGAACATAAAGAGTTCTTACTGCGTATTCTCGATGAGCATATTGCTGAAACGGGTAGTGCTTGGGCCTATAAGATCCGCAACGAGTTCGATTTTTACAGCCGTAAATTCTGGCTTGTAAAACCAAAAGCTGCTAATTTGCTTACGCTTTTAAAAACGACCAAAGCTGATCCTCAATAATTCCACTACTGCAGATATATAGGCAGGTGCAGCAAATAACCATGACTGCACCTACCCACGGAGAGAGACATGGCAGAGCGCCTAAATAATGACTTTCAATTTCTGGATGTTGCGCGCCAAGATCCAGAGAAAAAAGATATTACTGTCCGCAAAGCAGAGTTTGTGGAAATTTATAAACCGTTTACTGCGGAAGTGGCTGCCAATCAGACCCATCGCTGTTTAGGTTGTGGTAACCCGTATTGTGAATGGAAATGTCCAGTCCATAACTACATTCCAAACTGGTTAAAACTGATTGCTGAAGGTCGTATTTTCCAAGCAGCAGAACTTTGCCATCAAACCAATACTTTGCCAGAAGTGTGTGGTCGCGTTTGTCCTCAAGACCGTTTGTGTGAAGGGGCATGTACCTTAAACGACGGCTTTGGTGCAGTAACCATTGGTAATGCAGAAAAGTATATTAATGATACGGCATTCGCACTAGGCTGGCGTCCAGACATGTCTCATGTGAAATGGACCAACAAAAAAGTTGCGATTATTGGTGCGGGGCCTGCGGGTTTAGGTTGTGCTGATATTTTGGTACGCAGTGGGGTTAAGCCAGTGGTATTTGATAAGCGTCCTGAAATTGGAGGCTTATTAACCTTTGGTATTCCAGAATTTAAAATGGAAAAAGACGTGATGAAACGTCGTCGTGAAATTTTCACGGGGATGGGCGTTGAATTCCGTTTAAATACTGAAATTGGCACCGATGTGACCATTGAACAATTGCTTGCAGACTATGATGCGGTGTTCATGGGCATGGGAACTTATACCTATATGAAAGGTGGTTTCCCAGGTGAAGATCTCGATGGCGTTTACGATGCTTTAGATTTCTTGATTGCCAATGTGAACCGTTGCCAAGGCTGGGAAAAAGATCCAAGCGAATACATTAATGTTGATGGCAAGAAGGTTATTGTACTCGGTGGCGGTGATACAGCAATGGACTGTAACCGTACTTCATTACGCCAAGGCGCACATGACGTGACCTGCGCGTATCGTCGTGACGAAAGCAACATGCCGGGTTCTGCACGTGAAGTAAAAAATGCCTATGAAGAAGGGGTGAAGTTCCTCTTTAACCGTCAGCCAATTGAGGTTGTCGGTGAAAATGGCAAAGTTACTGGCGTTAAATTCGTAACCACACAAATGGGTCAACCTGATAGTCGTGGTCGTCGTAGCCCTGAGCCAGTACCGGGTTCTGAAGAAATTTTACCTGCAGATGCAGTATTACTTGCCTTTGGTTTCCGTCCGAGTCCAGCAGACTGGTTCGCGGGTGCCAATATTGGTTTAGACGGCTCGGGTCGTGTGCTTGCAGCAGAGAAACAGGAATATAAATTCCAAACGTCGAATCCAAAAATCTTTGCGGGTGGCGACATGGTGCGTGGTTCTGACTTGGTTGTGACCGCAATCTGGGAAGGTCGTCAAGCTGCAGAAGGTATTTTGGATTATCTTGATGTGTAAGATGGACTTTCATCGTTAAACATTCTAGATTTATAAAAAACCCACTTCGGTGGGTTTTTTAATGGTGTATAAATTGCTTACCAATGGTCGGGTTGACTCTTTTGGTTAATCGGCTAAGCATTTTTGCCATTTAGTGAAGGACATGACCTTTAGATACTGGGTATCTGTACTTTGCTAATGTTGAGAAGTCATCATGCTGAAACAGACGACAGAAAAATCATATTTAAATCGTCCTAAAGCGCACGGAATTACTGTTCGTAAATTGCAGTTTAATCCCAGAGCTATTCGCCGCCATTATTTTGCCAACTCACCCGTGATGTCGCATTTACTGACCGCGCTGTCTTCCACTTTTCCGATAGGCGAGCAATTTTTTGTACATAGCGTGCGTAATGTACGGGATCAGGTAACCGATGCACAGTTACAAGCGCAAATTACGGCTTTTATTGGGCAGGAAGCCATGCATTCCAAAGCACACATGGAGTTTAATCAGGCGTGGCGACGTGAAGACTATAATTTAGATCACTTTCAAGACTGGTTGGCACGCAAAGACCATCATGTCAAAAACTTGCATCCTAAAATTCAGTTGGCAATTACCTGTGCTTTTGAACATTTTACGGCTTTATTGGGCGGCTATATTTTACGTCATCCTGAAGTGCTCAGTACTTTGGAGGAGGATGCGCAAAAATTATGGGTATGGCATGCCATAGAAGAAATTGAACATCGAGCTGTGGCGTTTGATGTTTATCAGCATGTCTATGGGGATGATGCAATCCGTCGCATGATAATGCGCAGTGTCACTACAGGTTTTGCCAGTTTAACTTTTTATTCGGCTAGTCGTTTGTTTTGGCAAGATCGTAAAAAAAGTGTATTGAAGGTACGAGGGAATATTTTTGGTGGCTATTTGTTACTGAAGATGATGATTCAATTGGCACCTGAATATTTAAGCTATTACCAAAAGGAGTTTCATCCTGCGGTACACGACTACAGTCAAATTGTGAATTACTGGAAACAACGCTTGGCGGAGGATTATCAGATGCAAGAATTCGTGACAGAAGCAGTATCTGCATCATCATCAAAGACCAAAGTTGGGAATTTTTCCGTCTGTTTATACTGATTGGTGATTAAATAAATCAAACACAACGGAAATCAATTCGGTCTACAATATTTGCATTCAATAAGAAATGACATGCCAAAAAAAAGATGAGGATTGAACGATGCTGTGGATTAAAAATAGTGCGTTGATTGTATTGTTGAGTGGCAGTTTGATGTTGACAGGCTGTGGCTATAACACGTTACAAGTCAAAGATGAAGCCGTGACCGCATCTTGGTCAGAAGTACAAAATCAGTATCAACGTCGTGCGGACTTGGTGCCGAATTTGGTCAATGTGGTAAAAGGCTATGCCAAACACGAAGAGCAAGTCCTTACAGAAGTCACACAAGCCAGAGCCAATGTGGCGGGTTTAAAAGTCGATAAAGAAGTGCTAGAAGATCCTGCACTTTTTCAAAAGTATCAAGAAGCACAAGGTCAGTTGACGGGTGCATTATCACGTTTAATTGCGGTGTCTGAAAATTACCCAGATTTAAAAGCCAATGAGCAATTCCGTGATTTACAAGTTCAGCTAGAAGGCACTGAAAATCGAATTGCTGTGGCGCGTAATCGCTATATTACTACGGTGCAAGATTACAATGCCTATGTCCGTCAATTCCCGCAGGTGATGACCGCAAAAGTCATTGGGATGCACACCAAGCCAAACTTTAGTGCGGAACAAAGCGCCCAAACTGCACCTAAAGTCTCCTTTGATTAAGTATTTAACTTAACTGGAATCAGTGAATGTATCGCTTAAAGTACCCCATCCAACAGGCGACACGGTTCCTGTTCGGTGCTTTGCTGTCTTTAATTTTCTGTTCAATTTGCTGGGCTGAGACATCTCCGACTATCGATAATTCAGAAGATGCTGTGGTGATTGGTCAGGTTATTCAGCAGGCGAAAAAAGGCGCTCAATCTTTAGCCCCTGAACAACAGGCAGCATCTTCAGTACAAGTTACAAATGATTTGGCTGATGGCAACATCCGCCAATTGCCAAGTCTAAATACGCCTGTGATTGATCAAGCCAATATTTTGTCTGATTCAGATAAACAGGCCTTGAACCAACATATTTTAAAATTGTATGAGCAAGGTAAGGCGCAAATTGGTGTGGTGATTGTGTCGACTACAGGGCAGGAAGCCATTTTTGATTATGCCATGCGAGTGGCTGAACAATGGCAGTTGGGAACGGCTAAGCGTGATAATGGCTTACTCATCGTCATTGCGATTAATGACCGTAAAATTCAGATCTTAACGGGTTACGGTTTAGAAGGCGTGCTGCCTGATATTGTGGCTGGGCGGATTATTCGTAACGAGATCACCCCTTATTTTAAACAAGCTGAATATGCACAAGGCATTCAATCTGGACTCAATGAAATTGAGCGAATATTGAATTTAGATCCTGAAATTGCCCAACAAGCAGCACAAGAATTACAAGAGCAACAAGCTCAGGCATTACATGAACAAAAAGCACGATCACAATTTTGGACCTATGCCTTAATTATTATTGTGGTTGGCGCCTTTGCATCGATGATGGTCGGTAAACGCCTCAGTGCAGCGACTGCGGGTGTGGCAGGTGTGGTTGCAGGCTTGGTCAGTGGTGTAGGTGTATTGACCAGTCTATTGGTAGGCGCAGGTATTTTCTTACTGCTCGTTACCTCTTTGGCGCAGTTGATCTTGCAAATACTGGCTTCAGGCTCTGGGCGGGGTTCAGGCGGAGGTGGCTTTGGTGGAGGGGGCGGCTATCGAGGCGGTGGCGGCGGTTTTGGTGGGGGAGGTGCTTCAGGCTCATGGTAACAAAAACAGATTCAACTCAAATAGTCACAACACCGAATGTACAAGAGCATGTTCAACCCAGTTTTAAACGTTGGTTAAAGCATTGTTTTTATTTTTCAAATACGCGACGCTATTTTAAATCTGCCGATTTGCAGCAAATCGCAGTTGCTGTACAGGATGCAGAACAAGGACATGTCGGTGAGATTCAAGTAGTAATTGAAGGGCATTTACCATGTTTGCAAGCCTATCGGCAAAATACACGAAAACGCGCAGAGCAGTTATTTGCAGAACTAGGTGTGTGGGATACGGAACACAATAGTGGAGTATTATTTTACTTAAATTTATGTGAGCGAAAGGTGGAGTTGGTTTTTGATCGTGGATTGCAGCAAATGACGGAGCAAGAAGTATGGAATTCAATTTGTCAAAACTTGGTGCAGCAATTTGGCCAACATCAGTATAACGAGGCAGTCATACACGCAATTTCTAGCATCGGAAAATTATTACAAAAATTTTATGCTGAAAAAGAAATTGAGCAAATGAATGAATTACCCAATGAACCGATTATTTTAGATTAAGAATGAGAACAAGAGTATGAATATGATCATTATTAAACCATGAGTTGTCAATTTTTGTCACTTATGTGTGTATTTTGTCAAATTTGGAAGAGTAGTGAGTGAAATATATTTAAAAAAAACATGGCTAAGGTGCTGTTTTTTTGTTGGATTTAACTATAATAAATCTTGGCACATTCCGTGCTCATTATAAACAAAGCATACAAAAGCGCTTCTTGCTTTACAAAGCTTAAAAAAAACTAAACAAAACATTTGTGGAGAATGTTATGAACGCTCAAAAGGGTTTCACTCTTATTGAATTAATGATTGTTGTAGCCATTATTGGTATTTTGGCTGCAATTGCGATTCCTGCTTATCAAGATTACATCGTACGTTCAAAAGTAACCGAAGGTTTAAACTTGGCGTCTTCTTATAAAACCATTATTGCTGAAAATGCAGGTAATGGTGCGTCTGATTTAACTTTAGGTATTCCTAATTTTGCTGCGACAGATAACGTTGCAAGTATTACGCCTAATGCAGCTACAGGTGCTATTGTTATTGTCTATACTGCTAAGGCGAAAGCCGTTGAGTTAACATTAACTCCATTCGATGGCAAAGAAGGTGGTACTGCAATCGCTTCTAAGAAAGTTCCTACAAATCAAATTACATGGGTATGTACGGTTAAAACTCCAGCAGACAATGCAAAATATGTACCTGCTAACTGTCGCGGTTAATTTGATTTAATTAATCTAGTTTACAAAGCCAGTTTAACCCAAAGTTAGGCTGGCTTTTTACATCTGTAGAATTGTGAAATAAAAACGACATTATGTGTATTTAGCTGACTAAAAGTGTCACTTTGTAATAATAAATTTTATAAAAATATATAATAATCAGTATCTTATGTTTTGGCATGATTCATGTATAATAATAGTATTAGAAAAATGAGTAAGGTGAAAAAATGCAAAAAGGATTCACTTTAATTGAATTGATGATCGTAGTTGCAATTATTGGTGTGTTAGCAGCCATTGCAATTCCTGCCTATCAGATTTATTTGGTTCGCTCCAAGGTTGTAGAGGGATTAGAATTAACCATTCCATACAAAACAATCATAGTCGAAAATGCGGGTGCGGGAGCTTCAGATTTAACTCGTGGTCTTCCTAATTTTTCGCCTACAGCAATTGTGGCAGACATAGAAACGGCACAAGATACAGGTGAAATTACCATTAGCTATACGGATAAAGCGAAAAGTATACAGCTATTCCTTACTCCTTATGATGGTACAGAAGGCGTTAAAGCAATTGCTGCAACAGTGGTCCCAGAGAAGCAAATTACATGGGTATGTAGTGTCGATAAACCAGAAAATGAAAAATATGCACCTGCAAATTGTCGAGGTCATTAACTTTAATCATGTAGAAGATGGTCGTGAAGTCTATGAAAATACTAGGAATGATATTGGAGTAGCTGATATAGTAGGCTCATAAAAATTAACGTGTAAGCAGTTTAATATTAGATCATGAGCTTTAGTCGATTATCCCATCCATTATTAATTATTTCTTTTCTATTTTTCTGCTTATCTATTCTAAATCCTGTTCATACTCGACCTTGGCCAGGATTTTTTTCTGAGTTATTTTCTTTTTTAGGAATTATTTTTCTATTACCTTTTTTGTGGCAAAAGCAAGTTGTTGTACCTAGAATCTCGATCCCTTTTCTTCTTATTTCTCTTATTCCTTTAGTGCAGTATGCTTTAGGGCAAATCTTCTTTTATTCCGAAGCAATATTGTCTTTTAGCTATCTTTTATATTTTTGGCTTACTTTGGTTATAGGTTTTAATTTGACCATAGACCAAAATAAGCTAAATGGAGAAAATAGTTTTAACTTATATAACTTCCTCGCCTATTTCTTTATATTCTGTGGCTTGGTCTCCAGTGTTATGGTGTATTTTCAGTGGTTGGGTCTTGCTCAAGTATCTTCTTTTATTATGAGCTATTCTGGTAATCGACCTTATGCAAATATGGCTCAACCCAACCATTTGGCTACTTTTTTATATGCAAGTATTTGTTCTTGTTGGTATTTATTTGAAAAATATAAAATTAATAAAATGCAATTGGTTGTTGTTGGTGGGTTGCTACTATTTTCAATCGTATTAACCCAATCAAGGACGGCATGGTTAATTACTGTATTTGTATCATTGTTCCTTTTTTATTATGCTAGAAAAAGTTCACTACGATTCAGCAAGAAAGCGATTTTATGTTCAATTGTTTATTTTATCTTTGTGAGCTTGGTTTTACCTTATTTAAATTCATTTCTAAGTCATTACTTTAGTATAAATTCGGCCCATACTGTTTATGATCGAGCAACTACGGGCTTTGGGCGCTTAAATATATGGAACCAAATGGTTCATGCTCTAGTTCAGAGTCCATGGACTGGTTATGGTTGGAATCAGACTACAGCGGCCCAGTTTAATGTTGTTGATTCCATATCGGGTAGAGAGTGGGCTACGAGCGCACACAATTTATTTTTAGATATTTTGGTGTGGTGTGGTGTTCCATTAGGTTTTTTGATTATTTTGTTTCTCACATGTTTCTATTTTAATCTTTTTAAGAGTATATCGAATATTGAAGGAGCTTTTGCATTTCTAATTATTTCTAGTTTTATTGTTCATGCTTTATTAGAGTACCCACTTTACTATGCATATTTTTTATTACCTTTTGGTTTAATGTGCGGTACTTTGATTGTCGATAAGCTTCATAAGATAATAATCAAGAAAATTTATATTATAAGTATATTTGTACTGAGTCTATTTGGGGTGACATTTATAGTATCTGAATATGTGAAAATTGAAGATAATCTTTTTGCAGGTCGGTTGCATGCAATGGGGAATTTAAGATCAAATGTAGCGCTGCCATATCAGCTTTATTTTTTCGATAATTTTAATCAACGTGCCCATTGGTTAGCACTATATCCTAAAATGAAGGTTAATCAGCAACAGATTCAAGATTCACAGTATATGGTGAAATCATATTTGAAACCTTATGATCTCCATAAGTCAGCTCAACTTTTAGCATTTAATGGTTATTCTACAGAGGCAAGACGCCAATTGATGATATTACAGATAATGTATGATTTGGAATTTTCATATCAGTCATTACTGGATGGAAAAGATGAGCAAATTTTAGAAAAATGAAATTGAATAAAGAAAATGTTTGAGCCAATGTCGAGTCTAATTGGATATTGAAAGAATAAAGGTTAGAGAGAGTGATGTTAAGTGTTTTGTCTGATTGTGTTGGAAGAATTCAATAACGCAGAAAAAACCAACATTTTGAATTACACTATGCACAGTTCTGCAACTGTAGCACCCCATGAAATTTATTCTTTCTTTACTTGCCAGTGTACTTATAGCACTGGCTTGGCTTTTACCTGTTCACTATCGCCCGTGGGTGACCTATACAGGTGAATTGTTTGCTTTTTTATCCTTGTTTGCACTCACCGCCATTTTTCTTCAGCAAAAAATAAAAGTACCAGTTTTGACACTTCCATTAGCTGCTATGGCGTTTATTCCATTGCTGCAATGGCTGTTTGGGCTGGAATTTTTCTTTAGTATTGCATTGATTTCAGGTCTTTTTGTTTTTGCTTTTTGGTTAAGTATGGTATTGGGTTATAACCTAGCTTTAACCTTAAAAGATCGAGAGCAAGTATTTACGAATTTGAGTTATGTATTGTTGGTCGTAGGTACAATCACAGGGCTGATGGCAATCTGTCAGTGGCTCACAATCGAAAATCATATTCCTGGTATTGCCAATTTACGCAGTAATCGTCCTTATGCGAATTTTGCTCAGCCGAATAATATGGCCACTTTCCTTATTCTTTCGTTAATGGCGAGTCTGTATTTATTCGAGAAAAGTAAGCTTAAGGCTTGGATTTTAAGTCTATGCTCATTGATAATATTGATTGCGTTGGTTTTAAGCCAGTCTAGAACGTCATGGGTCGTCTGTATCTTATTTGTCGCTTATTTCTTCTATCAGCAATATAAAGGGTATTTGCGCCTCAAATGGTATGCAATGTTGACTTGGGTTGGCTTATTTATCGGGCTAATTTTAGTCATGCCAATCGTTGACCATTGGTTGGCACAAGCTTCACATTTGGCAATTGCGGACTCGCCAACAGCGATTGAACGTGCCAGCTCAGGGCATTTGCGTTTAGGTATATGGCAACAAATGCTTTATGCCATTTCAGACCGACCATGGTTTGGTTATGGTTGGAATCAAACCAGTGTCGCTCAGGTTGCTGTAAGTGAATATTATCGCATTCCCGAATGGGTACGAAGCTCACATAATTTTGTGTTGGATTTCTTGGTATGGAATGGCTTGCTGATTGGTGTACCATTTCTGGGTTATTTAATTTATCTGGCATATCGCTTAATTAGTCGAGTGAATTCAACAGAGTCTGTTATTGGTATTCTGATGATTGTGGCGGTATTGGTGCATGCCTTATTGGAATATCCGCAGAATTATGCCTATTTCTTATTACCATTGGGCTTTATTGTGGGTTTGGTGCTATCGCAGGAAACTCAACTTAAAGTTTGGAATTTAGCGCCCAAATATACGCAAATGATGTTTGTTGTAGGGGGCTTGCTTTTGGTTTTAATTCATCGTGATTATATGGTGGCAGTGCCTAAACTGAATCAGTCGATGCGTTATGAACATACCCCTGAAAAAATTACCAATCATGACCGAATTTATGTTTTAGATGAACTGAGTCGCAGAATTGCATGGATTCGATTGAACCCGAACACGGTATTGAGTAAAGCTGAATTACAGCAAATTCATGAAATGGTACAGTGCTATCCAACCAAATATGATTTGTTGAAATATGCCCGTGTTCTTGCCTTTAATGGGGATGAACAGGGGGCACGTCACCAATTATGGTTATTAAAAGAGTTGAAACATGTCGATGTGAGCTATGAATCGTTGTTAGAGCCAGCTCAATAAAAGACCTAAAAAAGCCAGCGAAATGCTGGCTTTTTTATTGATTAGAGTTGGCTTTGAATATAGTTTTCAATACCGACACTTTCGACTAAATCTAGTTGAGTGGTGAGCCAATCCCAATATTCTTCTTCTTTTTCTAGGATCTCTTGAACTAAATCACGCGTCACATAGTCTAAGGTTTGTTCAGCCAAAGTCACAGCTGTTTTAATGCTTTCAATGTTCTCTTTCACTTTGCGAATATCGCAATTCAGAACTTCAGCAGTATGTTGACCGATATAAAGTTTACCGAGGTGTTGTAAATTTGGTAAGCCTTCTAAAAATAAAATCCGTTCAATGATTTTATCGGCATGTTTCATCTGACGAATCGATTCTTTATATTCGGCAGAACCCAATTGCTCAATGCCCCAGTCATTAAACATTCTTGAGTGTAGGAAATATTGGTTAATAGCAGTTAAATGATGATAGAGCACCTGATTTAACTGGTTAATCACATCGCGATTGCCTTTCATAGCATAAACTCCATCAATCAATGCTGATTTAAAATTTTAAGTTAGACTATTGCAGCCTGTTATTCTGTAAATCTTAAACAAGAAAATGCTGAAAGGCGAGTGCTTTATTGAACGGCAAATGAAAATCGCAATCAAAAACAATTGGATATTAAACTAGAAAAATAAAACCCGCTTAGAGTCAAAAGCGGGGGAGGAGGAATGATCAATCCAGATCATTTTATTTCTAAGTATTGTTAAGCTGCGACGGCAATACGTCCAGCAATTTCTGCAATTTCGTCACTGATGATGGCACGCGCTTCAGGAGCACAACGACCACAGCATGTCCCTAGATCAAGTAGCTCGCGGATTTCACGATAGCTTTCTGCACCGTTAGCAACGGCATCTTTAATATCTTGATCTGTAATACCACGACACAAACATACGTACATGACTGCGAGCCAGATAAGGTTAAATACGATAAGTAATATTATTGATAATTGTTATCGTTTGTCAATAGCATTCATTTAAAAAGAGAATTATTATCATTGGGAATTTAAATAAAAAAATACCACCTGAGCGGAAATCCGAGTTCTGCTCGGATTTTGCGCAAAAGCTTTATATAACTGAGAGCTAAAGAGTGAAGGTGGTGATTGAATTGGTTTTATAAATTATTGTGGAATAATCACAATACCATCCATCTCGACCAACGCTCCTTTAGGTAGACTTGCCACACCTAGCGCAGCACGTGCTGGATAAGGTTGAGCAAAATATTCACCCATAATTTGGTTGACCAGTTGGAAATTAGATAAATCAGTTAAAAAGATATTGAGTTTGGCGATGTCGGCAAGTGAACCACCTGCAGCTTCACACACGGCTTTTAAGTTATCAAAAACTCGGCGAATTTGTGCCTCAATGCCTTCTACCAATTCCATACTGTACGGATCTAAACCGATTTGCCCTGAAAGATAAAGTGTTTCACCAACGAGAATTGCTTGAGAATAAGTACCAATCGCAGCAGGGGCATTTTCAGTATGAATAACTTGGCGGGACATCGTTTTCTCCTTTTATATCTGAATACATCTTAAAGGATTGTATTCAGATACAGAAGCCCTATCGATTTAAATGATTAACTTGCTATAGAAGCTTCAGTCATATTCAGTGGTACGGCTAGGCGGGTAATGCGTGGAAAACCGTAGTGCATGCGTAGGTCACGAATGATCTGGGCAATTTGTTTACGGTTATTCACTACAATATTCACATAGGTTTTATGGTCGTAATTGCGCACCATTTCTACCCCTGTTTTGGCTTTACGGCATTGATAGATTAAATCTGAAATCTGTTCATCGTCCATCTCCATGTCAATGCAAAGATAGGCTGTAAAGCTGACATCGTCGAGGTCTTCGGAAGACCATTGCAGTGGCATGATATTTTCAGGATGTAAATGTTGCTCATGCAGAAGGTTGTGGCAACGGGCACGATGCACGATTAATCCACGACGTGAAAGATGTCCTTGAATTGGATCTCCTAGCACGGGATTACAGCAATGTGCATATTTGACATCCACACCCTCCGTACCTTGAATAAGGCGGTCAGAGTTATGATCTTCAATGGATTGATCTTGAGCAAATAAATGATTGGCAACCAGTTGTGGTAACAAGTCACCCACGGCAATTTGTTGGAATAAACGATTTTTGGAATCTAGATGACGCCATTGTAGAAGATCTAACCAATCATCTTCAGTCAGGTCATATGTTGAGCGATGGAAAAGTCTTAGGGCGCGGTTGAGTGCCTGTTCACCAACCAATTGTTGTTCTTCTACATCTTGATCTCGGAGGATGTTTTGAATGGCGCGTCTGGCTTTTTGGGTGTTAATAAAGCTGAGCCAATCAGGATTTGGAGTGGCGAGTACATCGGTGATAATTTCAATCACTTGTCCACTTACAAGCGGGGTAGATAAGGGCTTAGTTTCGCCATTAATCTTCGCTCCGATCGCATGGTTGCCTAAAAAAAGACTCGCTGAATAGGCAAAATCCACGGCAGTTGCGCCTTGTGGTAATTCATGTAATTGCCCGTGTGGGGTATACACCCAAATTTTTTCTTGGTGTAAATAATCTAGTAAATCGTTAAAGGTGGTTTTTGCACAACTGCTATCAATTAAAACATTTAAGTTTTGCATGGAGGCTTGAATAGCAGAACGGCAGGCTTGAGGCGCATTTTCACCCAATACAACGCCATAACGCGCAGCCTTACGCATCAATTCGGTTTGTAAGGTCAGGGAGAGCGTGGTTTTTTCACCTTTTAGGCGCAGCATGAGCGACTGGTTGCCACCAGGCAATGGTCGTCGAATATGGTCTTGATAAGATAGAACTTGAAAATGTTCTTTTAAGGTTTCAGCGAGATTGTCACAATCTGCGATGCTTTGCAGAATAATTTCAAAGGCATGACTATGGGTCAGTTCTTGTAAATCAATATCGTTTTTGACGAAGTGACGGAGTAGCTCAATATTGTTGTTTTTCTTTTTAATCCGACCACTGATTTGATTTTGTTGTAAGAGTGCAGTCAGATTTTTTTCCCATAAGGCTTGGTATTCACAGCGTTTGGGCTTGGTTTTAAGCAAGGCTTCCTGAACATTATTGAACATGTCTAAATCAAGATTTTGATAGCACAAATGTTCAAGATTATCGGCCATTTCATTCATGCCCACTAAACGTGCCATTGGTACAAACACATCAAAGGTTTCTTGAGCAATGCGTGCACGTTTATCTGGACGTAAAGACTCCAGTGTGGTCATGTTATGATAGCGGTCAGCTAATTTAATAATAATGACACGTGGATCTTGTAGGGTAGCTTGTAAAATTTTTCGGAATGAAGCGGCTTTGTTGTATTCTTTATCGCTGGAATGGCTCAGTTTAGTGACACCATCGACCAGTTCTGCCACGGTCAGACCAAATTTCTCTTTAATATCTTCTTTGCTAAAATCGGTGTCTTCAATCACATCATGTAGCAATGCGGCCATCAGGGTTTCTACATCTAAGCGCATGTGTGCCAAAATACAACTGACTGCAATCGGGTGCAGGATGTATGGCTCACCACTTTTCCGCGTAATTCCATCATGCGCAATATCGGCATAATCGCAGGCCGCAAGCACTCGCTCGACTTCGCTTTCATTGAGATAAGCGTCGACAATCACTTTGAGTTGTTGTTTGGCTTGGCTGACTTCTGCGCCTGGCATATAACACCTGTACCTATACCATGAGGAATCGATTAATGGGTTCAATTTTTAATAAAAAGCAAAGTGCGAAACTTGTCAAATTTTTTATGCAAAAATCACAAATTGGCAGTTTAAAAAAATAGCGTAATTTCAGTTAATGTTATAACTGTTCTTGAAGAAATATTAAAGTTCCAAGCATAAAAAAGCCCAGTTAAAAACTAGGCTTTTATGTAGTTTTTCTTTCTTATTGGAAAGAGAAACCATCTAAATTCAAATTGTTTGCAGAAAGTGCAAGATCAAGGCTTGAAGTTTGGTAGTCTTGCTCACGTTGTTTCAAAATATCTTTTGAAACGTGACCAATTGCAATTTCACGAAGAGCAACAACTGTTGGTTTGTCGTTGTCCCATTCTACAGTTGGTTCAATACCTTGACGTGCGAGTTGGCGCGCACGTTTGCTTGCCACTAGTACAAGCTCAAAGCGGTTGTCTACATGGTCTAAACAATCTTCAACGGTTACGCGTGCCATATGTGCTCTCGTATAAATGCTAAAATGCGGAAACAGACTGTGCAGTATAAAATGCTTTCAGTTTAGACTCAAGGTTTAATCACGATTCAACAGGAGTGATTAACTTTTGAATTAAGTCTTGATGACGATTGGCTTGCTGCGTCAGAACCAAACGGTTTGCTGTAATGACAGATTCAAGATCATGCAAGGCTTTATTAAAGTCATCATTAATAATGACATAGTCGAAATTGACAAATTGTTGCATGTCTTCGACTGCACAACTTAAACGATGTTCAATCACTTCCACACTGTCCGTACCACGATTAGATAGACGTTGGCGTAAATCGAACTGGCTTGGCGGTAAAATGAAAATCTGTATTGATTCTGGGAACAATTTGCGGACTTGTTCTGCACCTTGCCAGTCAATTTCCAGTAAAACATCATGTCCTTTGGCGAGTTGCTCTTTTACAGTTGCTTGTGCAGTGCCGTAATAATTGCCAAAGACTTCTGCATACTCAATAAATCCACCTTGATCCACTAACCTTAGAAAGTTTTCTTTTTGAGTGAAATGGTAATGCACACCATCAAGTTCACCAGGACGCTGCCCACGAGTGGTATGAGATACAGAAACATGTAAATTACTTACACGCTCAAGTAGGGCTTTTACGAGAGATGTTTTGCCAGTTCCTGACGCAGCAGAAACGACAAACAAGAGACCCGACATGATATTTTTCCTGATATGATAAAATATCCTCTCTATTTTAGAGTAGATATGTTGCAAACTAAATAGCTAGTCGAATTTTAGTTTGCATAAATTTAGTTTCGCATGACGTGCATTTAAGTGAGCAATGAGGGTCTTATGGAAATTGTATTGGCTAATCCGCGTGGTTTTTGTGCAGGGGTCGATCGAGCCATTGCGATTGTAAATCGTGCACTTGAGTGTTTTCAGCCACCAATTTATGTACGCCATGAAGTGGTACACAACAAATTTGTGGTGGATGATTTACGTCAGCGTGGCGCGATTTTTGTCGATGAGTTAGATGAAGTACCTGATGACAATATCGTGATTTTTAGCGCGCATGGTGTATCTAAAGCGGTACAGCAAGAAGCAGAGCGTCGCGGTTTAAAAGTTTTTGATGCAACGTGTCCTTTGGTCACCAAAGTACATATTGAAGTCACTAAATATGCCCGTGAAGGGGTAGAAGCCATTTTGATTGGTCATGAAGGTCATCCTGAAGTGGAAGGCACGATGGGACAATATGACAAGAAAAATGGTGGTGATATTTATCTGGTTGAAGATGAAGAAGACGTCGCTCAGTTGGATGTGCGTCATCCTGATAAAGTGGCTTTTGTGACACAAACGACGTTGTCGATTGATGACACCGCTAAAGTGATTGATGCGCTGCGTAAAAAATTTCCGAAGATTCAGGGTCCTCGTAAAGATGATATTTGTTATGCCACGCAAAACCGCCAAGATGCTGTGCGTGATTTGGCTCAGCAATGCGATGTGGTTTTGGTCGTCGGGTCTCCAAACTCATCGAATTCGAACCGTTTACGTGAACTGGCGGAGCGTATGGGTAAAGCGGCTTATTTGGTCGATAATGCGGAACAGTTACAGCAAGATTGGTTTGATGCGAATACTAAAATTGGTGTGACGGCTGGTGCCTCTGCGCCTGAAATTCTGATTAAGCAAGTCATTCAGCGTCTGCAAGATTGGGGTGCGAAAGTACCTGAAGAGCTTGCGGGGCGTGAAGAAAACATTACCTTTAGTTTGCCAAAAGAGTTACGTATTCCTGTAACACAGGCTTAAAGTGTTGCAGGCTTAACATTATATTTTTATTAAAGATTTGACAGATGGTTGCTTTTTGGCAATCATCTGTTTTTTTATGCCATTTATCCTTTTTGTGTTCGTTTTGTAAAAAAAAGAAATATGATTTTAAATAGGGTAAAGAGAAATTGCCTTGGGGAGGGCGTATGCGAACAAATCGAGGGTTCACCTTAATAGAGCTACTAGTGACAATTGCTGTATTGGTGATTATTGCGACCATGGCAGCACCTTCTTTTGGGAATTTGGTTGTAAGACAAAAATTGAATGGTAACGCACGCGACTTTATTACAACGCTTAATCAAGCTAAATCTCAAGCGGCACTATTGCGAACAACAGTTGCAGTATGTCCAAATAAAACCAATAGTGATGATAATTTTACAAAAGATGAATGTGCAACTGCAGTAATTCCGAATTATTCATCTATGACGACCACGCAGCAGGAAACAGTGCAGATCGAACGTGTTTTTCAAGTTATGGTGGATCCTGCTGTGACAGTACAATCAACAAGTAGCACTGCAGCATTATTTAATTCTACTGGCAGTGCTAATGCTCAGGTCTCATTTAATATCTGTGCTTATGGAAATTCACGGACGATAACCGTGCAACGTTTAGGTGCAATTAGTCAAAGTTCAGGAACCTGCTAATGAACTATAATAAATATCAAACTGGCGTAGGGCTTATGGAAGTGCTGGTTGCTTTATTGCTATTGGCAATAGGGGTCTTGGGCTATGTTGCCTTGCAACTACGTGCAATTGATGCCTCATCTGAGGCTTTGACTAAATCTCAAGGGGTCTTAATTCTAAGAGGTTTAGCAGAAAACATTCGAGCAAATGGCGCAGGTCAATCCAGTTATGCTACTGCGGTTCGTGGTTATACTTCCATTACGGCAACTCCAACGGCTCCAACGCCATCTTGTTATAATCCATCAACATTATGTACCCCAGCGCAAATGGCGAATTACGATGCCTATAATGCAGCAAAGTCAGCATTTGAAATTGGGATGAAAATTACGATGGCGGAATGTCCTGGCGTTTCAAGTGCACCTGTTAAAAGACAATGCTTATATGCTGCATGGGATAATACAACGATAACAGCAACGTCATCTGCTGCTAATGTTAGTCAATGTATGTCATCTACTGGGGTATATGTAAATACTGCACGTTGTTTGATGATGGAGGCATATTAAAATGAATAACAGCTATGTTTCTATGACAAAACAACAAGGTTTTACCTTAGTTGAATTGATGGTTGCCCTAGTTTTGGGGTTGTTGATCAGTGCTGCTGCAATTCAATTGTTTACTGGTGGGTTGCTGTCTTCTCGTATGCAAGAGGCAAGTGCTGAGTTACAAAACAGCGGTGTGTTTGGTTTGGATTATATTGCCAAAGACATTCGTTTAGCCAATTACGCCAACACGACCAATCCTGAATTAAATGAACAAACCTCATGGGGTGGGATAGTTTTGACGGCAAGGACAGCTACAGTCACAACAGCGAATATTCCAATTCCTGCTTCAGCTCCTTTTGTTTCAAATGGCTTATTAAGCCACAGTCAAGGTGATACTTTAAGTACTGTAACAAATGAATGGCGTGGACTTTCGAATGTAAACCTTACTAGCGACCAGTTAACCATTCAATTCATCTCTCCAAATGCGATGATGAATTGTGAAGGGGCAAGTGTTCAAGCTGGTGATTATGTTATACAACGATATTTTGTTAGACGAGATCCCGCAACTGCTACGTCTGGTACAGATTACGGGCTAGCTTGTGATGCAAATCAACCAACAGCTGCAGGTACAGCACCTGTGTTGCCGCCTACAGCAATTAATGGTTTTGGTGACGCGGGAGAAATTATTATTCCACGTGTAGATCATTTTACAGTGCAATTGGGTGTACGAAATGGTTCGGGTAGTTTGGCATATTACACAATTAATCAATATCGGACGCTTGCAACAACTGAACGTGCGGCATCTAGAATTCCACCACGCATTATTGCTGTAAAGCTTGGGGTCTTAGTGCGGTCAATGGACAATACTAATAACGCGGCTATTGATTTAACGAAGCAAATTCCAATTTTGAATCAAAATGTCACGTTAAATAATACAACCACAAAATTTGCTCGTCGTGTATATACCACCAATATTACATTGCGCAATGGTTTGGGAGAAGCACTATGAAACACAGTACTTTAACTCACCAAGCACAGCGCGGCGCAACATTGATAGTTGTGCTCTTTATGTTGTTGCTCATTACGATTGTGGGCATCATCGGTATTCGGGTTGCAATCACATCTTTAAACATCGCAACCAATAGTCAAGTGGGTCAGCTTTTATTGCAAACAGGTGATACACCGACCAATCAATTTTTAAACGTCGCCAATTATAATGATTTAACGGTTTTAAGTGGTGCAATAGGTAAGGCTATTGAGGAAAACAAGGTAGCACCTGGTAAAGAAATCATTTTTTGCTACAGACCTACCTCCAATCTCAAATTGGGTTCAGCACTTGATACGACAGTGCTAGTACCCCCTGCTAAAGGTGATCCTGCAAATACCAAAGCGACGATAGATTCGACCCAAACAAATCGCAGCGGGTTTTGTGATTTAGAGGCTGATTATGGGAGTGCTCGTCAGGCAGTAGTCACACAAGTTGCTGTGCGCATTCCTACTGATGCCATAACAGATGCAAATCCAGGTTCAACACTTGCGCGAGATACTGATGTCAGTTTGCAATCAAATACGTCTAAAGGAAAAGTTGAGGCTCGTGTACGTGTTACATCAACAGCAATTATGCCGACGTATTCAACAGAAAATCTTGCGACAGTACAAAGTGAATGTATCGGGTCTTCGAGTACAGTCGGGTATATCAATGACAATGTTGATGATGCCGTTTCTGGGAAAAGAACGGTTGCTGATTGTTTAAGAAGTTATGGTATTCCTGTGAATACTCAAGTCCAAGAAATTGATTTACGTAAACGTGATATTCAAATCATAGCGCCATGATGAGTGGGAGAACAATAATGAAACCAAATAAGTTTGAGCGAAAAGATCGCACCCAAATTCATACTGGTGCTGTATTTTCAGTTGTGTTTACGGGGACGTTGCTCATTGCATCTTCTGTTGTTCAAGCGACAGATTTACAAATTTACGCTAAGCCGAGTGCGGGTAAAAAAACCATTGTCATGATGTTGGATACATCAGGGTCTATGAGTTATACGGATTCTGGGCAGACAGGTTCGCGTTTAACTCGTTTAAAAAATGGGATGTATGCTTTTTTAGATAGTAATAACCCTACCCTAAATGAGGTACGAGTTGGTTTGGGGCATTATTCTGTTGGTGGTAATGGGCGAGCAGGCCGTATTCTAGTTGCAGTAGATAAGTTGGGCCCAGTCGGTTCAGCTCAACGCAATGCTTTACGAGCTGCAGTGCAAGGATTGTCAGCTGATGGAGGAACTCCCACAGCACATGCATATGCGGAAGCAGCAGCTTATTTGATGGGGACATCAACCCGAAGCATTGCTACAATTGAGAAAGATGTATATAGATCGCAGGATGTTAATTACTACTCGTGCACAAGTAACTATCCATATTTTAATTCATCAGATCTAAAATGTTATAAAAGAAGAGATGAAGATCGGAGGGGTAATTATACATATGGAGGAGGAAGCATTAATGCTACTTTTGTAGAAACTAAAACATTGTATTATCAATGTAGTAGCCATAATAATACAGATTTTAATTCGGGCACGCAAACTTGTTCAAATTGGAGTTTATTAACGAGTGCTCCTTCTGATACCGAGCTTGCTCAAGATGGCAACAAAGGGACAAATTTAGGTACAATTTACTTTAAATACGAAGAACAATTAAATGGTTCGAATGCTGATAGCGGTTTTGCAAATTCAATTGATTCAATAAAAAATAGTACAAAAACTACTTATGTTTCTCCATTGCCTGCTGAGGCAGATAGAGTAAGTTGTGATGGACAAGGGGTTTATATCTTATCTGATGGTGCTGCAAATGGTACAAGCACTACCAGAGCTACCAATGTGATGAGTACTGCTTTAGCTGATTATGGTAATGGTTTTAGTTGCTCAGGTGGAATGTCTGATGCAAATGATCCTGACGGTAATGCTGGTGGTTGGCATTGTATGGGGGAGTTTGCGAAAAAACTTTTTGATAGAACCAAGAATCCTGCTGGGGTTTCAATTCAGACGGCATTCGTAGGTTTTGGTAATGACATGAATGGACTAACTAAGTCATATGTTCAAAGAGCATGTCAGCTTAGTTCACGTTCTCAAACTGACAGAGGAGGTGATGATGCATGTTCACCAGGTCAGAGCACATATTCAGTCACCTATCCAGGTTATGGTAATGGTGGATTTTTTACGACGCAGAGTGCTGCTGGTGTAACAGATAGTGTTATAGCCTTTATTAATAACTTGGGTGCTGCACCTTTGGAGCCATTAACCACGGGTGCGATTTCAGTACCTGTAGATAATTTGAACCCAAATGGTTTGCAACCTTATGGTTATTTACGTGCCCTAGAACCAAACCCACAGAGTAACAAAGTCATTTGGGCTGGGAACTTAAAGAAATATCAAGTTTTGCTTTCAGGTACGAATGCAGGTGCTTTTGCTGCGGCGAATGGTACAACCTTGGTTTATAATGCAGATGGTGGTTTCCAAGCTAACACCAAGGATTTGTGGAATAGTGCCAGTGTTTATCAGAATGAAAGTTATAATGATGGTGGTATTATTACTCTAGGTGGTGCTTATTCTAAAGTTCCAATGCCTATTCTTGGTCAATCTCAAAATTTAGATGTTACGCCAAAACAATATGCGTATACAGCCAATGAGAATCGCTTACGTCGATTGTATACGGATGTATCTGCAACTGGAGGAGCAACTTTAACGAATGCTGCAAATGGTGCTAGCTTACTTACTATTCCAAGTGGAACTTTGCCCTCTTCTAATATCACAACCTATATTTTGAGTCAGTTTGGTACTCAAACGACACTGCAAGATTTTCCATTATTGGCCAAGCAAAAGTTATTAAACTATTTGGGTTATAGCGTTCCTTTAGACGAAACGGCTACAGCTTTGCCAACCACGTTGACTACTCCAAATTCGCCATATTTAGCAATGGGCGGAAGTATTCACTCCTTCCCAGTTCAGTTGACTTACTCAGGTACACTAGACAGTGCTGGTGAATTAACCAGTACCCGAAGTCAATCAGTATTGTATGGCACAATGGATGGTGGTTTGCATTTGGTCGATGGTGAAACTGGTGTAGAACAAATGGTATTTGTTCCTGCGGAATTATTAAGAGATACAGTATCTTCTAAAGCGTTGGTAAAAGGGCAAGATGATACCAATGCACCTGTACATGGTGTAGATGGTGCATGGGTGGCAGATCCTGCTTATAAAACTCAAAAAGCCACATCATCTTCAGAAAGTAGTATGGTTAAAGCACGCCAAATGAACATTTATGGTGGATTACGCATGGGTGGAAGCAGCTATTATGGTTTAGATGTGTTAACTCCTACGAGTCCTAAATTATTGTTTAGAGTTGGTCCTGATATCTCTAATTATAGCCGAATGGGGCAATCTTGGTCTAAACCAGTATTAGCGAATATTCGTTATAACGGTGCAATTCGTCGCGTCATGATTGTTGGTGGGGGCTATGATCAATGTTATGAAAATCCTAGTTTCCGTTTAGGAGCAACTGTTGCAACAACAGATTATCCTGATACCACTTGTAATAATAAGTCAGCTGCTCAAGGAAATGCAGTTTATATTATTGATGCAAAAACAGGCGAACGTATCTGGTGGGCAAGTTCGACTGGTGCAGACACAAATAATGCTAATATGACGCACAGTGTGGTGAGTCGTATCAGCGCACTTGATCGTGATGCAGATGGCTTGATTGATCATCTTTATTTCGGTGATTTAGGTGGGCAAGTTTTTCGCGCTGACTTAAATAATAGTCAAACTTTATCAGGGTCAACTTACAGTGCATTTGGTGTGCGTGTTGCTCGCTTAGCAAATCTTGCGACGGATGGAACAACTGGCGCGGCATTGACTTTAGGTAAAAATCCACGTTTTTATGAGGCACCAACCGTAACGATTCATGATCAGGGTGCGACTACATTTATTATTGTTGGTTTAGCGTCAGGTAACCGAAGTACACCGCTTGATGTTTATCCAAGTATAGGCCGTGATGGTATGTTACCAACCACAGCCTTGACTGATCGTTTGGTTAACAATGTATACGGTATTATTGACCGTGACTTTATTAAGCGCAATTTAATTACTGGTTCCCCAACCTTAGAGTCAGAAAATAAGACCCTGGCGAATTTGCAAAAAAATCCACAGTTATTATCAGGTATTGTTGCATCTACCTTTATAGGTACAACAGCAACTAAAGATGGTTGGTATCGTTCACTTTCAAGTAATGGTGCAGGTGTAGAACGGGCAGGTGGAAGCTTCCGAGTATTGGGTGGAATGAAAGCCTTTGAGGAACCAGTGGCGATTACAGGAAATCTAATTGTGCCAGTATATGA
The DNA here is from genome assembly GCF_003105055.1 of Acinetobacter sp. AM. Lineage (NCBI taxonomy): Bacteria > Pseudomonadati > Pseudomonadota > Gammaproteobacteria > Moraxellales > Moraxellaceae > Acinetobacter > Acinetobacter sp. AM. The sequence goes on from NZ_QETG01000013.1 coordinate 37,979, forward strand.
CCCGCAAGGTACGGGTATTGCACCACAAAACCCATGTTTACCACGTGTGGTGGGTGAAACTGACCGTCAAAAATACTGTTTACCATTTGGTGCATGTTTGACAGCGGCAGGTACTGTGGATAGTGATCGAGAAGGTCCTGGAGGAGATGGAGGTGGGACTGGATTTGTGACGCAAACTACATGTCCTGCTGGGGTATCTGAATGTAATGCAAATGCGATTGGTTCAGGCATTCGTGGGATTGCTTTTGTACCAGGTGGAGGAGGTGATGGAGCTTGCGAATCGACGATTAGTACCAATCAGGGGAGTGTGGGTAAATGGGAATGCCGTCGAATTGTCAATCCAACACGGTGGTATGAAAAATGGGTGCAATAAATAACAATAAGATCCCTAAATTACATTCCATTTGGAGTAATTTAGGGCGAAGACAGCAAGGGTTTACCTTAATTGAATTAATGATTGTTGTTGTGATCGTGGCAATTTTTGCTGCGATTGCAATACCAAGCTATTTGAATTATGTACGTCGTGCAGATGCTGGATTAGCCCAACAAGAACTGCAAAAAATTGCGGAACAATTGGAGCGACACAAATCACGTAACTTTTCATATAGAGGATTTGATCCCAATTTTATTTATGGGGTTACGGGTGCGATGAATTCCGTAACGTTGCCCAGAGGGGCAACTAGTTCTGGCATCAAATATACGATTACTATTCGTGACGGTGATGATCCGACTAAGTTATTAACAGATACGACCGCTTCGCCGGCAATTAGAGCACGACGTTGGGCAATGATTGCTGAAACCAGTGATGCTCAAAACTTCAATTTTTTGATGACCAGTTCTGGTTTGCGTTGCAAAAATAAAACAAGAGCAAATGTGACATATTCTGATTGTGGGACAACTGCAACAGGGAGCGAAAGTTGGTAATGAAAGGTTTTACACTTATAGAGTTAATGATTGTTGTGGCAATCATTGGAATTCTTGCGGCAATTGCTTACCCATCTTATACAGGTTACAAGGTTCGTGTGCAAAGAGCAGATGCACAAGCTGAAATGTTACAAATTGCACGTAGTTTGGCGAGCTATAAACTCGCCAACAGTAACTTTGCAGGAAGAACATTATCGAATGTCTATGGTTCGGTTCAAACCTCTGATGGGATGTATGATTTTACGCTCACTGATAGAAATAATGTTGCATTAACAAGTAGTTCCGCTAATACGAATGGTTGGTTGCTGATAGCAACACCTAAATCAGGTACGGCTCAAGATGGAAATGGGGTTATCTGTTTAAATGACCAAGGGCAAAAATACTGGTCAAAGGCTGCAACTACATGCGTACTGTCAGTTGGTTCAACTTGGGATGGTCGCTAGTTCCTAAATTCAAAACTGTGGATAAATCATTTTTTGATCTTTCCCTCATGCTGAATTTAGCGTAGAATGTCGCCCTCTATCAAAGGGGTTTGAAATGTATCGATGGTCGGTACAGGGAAAATCCGTAAAAACTATAAGGTTGTATCATGGTAGTTATTCGTCTTGCACGCGGTGGTGCTAAAAAACGTCCGTTTTATCAAATCATTGTGACTGATAGTCGTAATGCACGTGACGGTCGTTTCATCGAACGTATTGGTTTCTTCAACCCAACAGCTCAAGGTAAAGCAGAAAAACTTCGTTTAGATGCTGACCGTTTTGCTCATTGGGTAGCACAAGGTGCTCAACCTTCTGATCGTGTTGCTTCTTTAGCTGCTCAAGCTAAGAAAGCTGCAGCTACTGCATAATTTTAGATTAAGTAGTAGGTATAGCCCATGACACCAACACAGAATGTTCCCGAAGATCGTATTCAGATTGGACAGTTACGTTCAGCATATGGATTAAATGGGTGGCTCTGGGTCTATTCCAATACAGAACCTATGAGCAACATATTTGACTACCTGCCTTGGTACATTGAGACCAAAGCAGGTTGGCAAATTGTCGATGTAAAACGTTGGAAACCACATGGCAAAGGTTTGGTTGTTTGGCTGAAAGGTGTGAGTGATCGCACAGCAGCAGATAATCTGGTCGGTGCAAATGTCTGGATCTCAAAATCTCAACTGCCTCAAGCAGGCGTGGACGAGTATTATTGGTCGGATTTAAAAGGCTTAACTGTGTTAGGTCTAAATGATGAAGAGCAAGAAGTGAATCTCGGTCAAATCCATGAACTGTTCGAAACAGGCGCTAATGATGTGATGGTGGTTCGCGCAACTGCTGAAAGCATCGATAGTGAAGAGCGTATGATTCCATGGCATAAAGATGTGATACAACGCGTTGATCTCGAAGCTGGTCGTATCTACGTCAATTGGGGCGTAGATTATTAATCCTGTTTAGGATTCACACAGCAGGAAAATAGAGGAGTCTGCGGTGTTTTTTGCAGTCATTACGCTTTTTCCTGAAATGTTTGAAGCGATTACAGCCTACGGTATTAGCGGGCGCGCAGCAAAGCGTGACATTGTACAAGTCCATTGTATTAATCCACGTGAATTTGCTGAGGGCAACTACAAAAGAGTGGATGAACGTCCCTTTGGTGGTGGTCCAGGTATGGTGATGATGGCGGAGCCTCTGGCAAAAGCCATCCAACGTGCCAAACAGCTTGCAGAGCAAGCGGGAGCCGTTCATGTTCCAGTGGTGTATATGTCGCCACAAGGGAAAACCTTAAATGAGCCTGCGGTACAACAGTTTGTCGATTATGATGGATTGATTGTGTTATGTGGACGTTATGAAGGGGTAGATGAACGTTTAATCCAAAAATATGTTGATCAGGAATGGTCAATTGGGGATTACGTTTTATCAGGTGGAGAGCTTCCTGCGATGGTGTTGTTGGACAGTATTATTCGACGTTTGCCGAATACGATGTCTGATGAGCAATCGGCTGTGCAAGATTCTTTTGTGGATGGTCTGTTAGATTGCCCACAATATACCAAGCCAGACCATTTTGAAGGTTTGGATGTGCCCGATATATTGAAGTCGGGACATCATGCCAACATTGAAAAATGGCGGTTTTTGCAGCGTTATCAGCGGACTCTTGAACGTCGACCTGAGTTGGTGGAAAAGGTGGAGTTGACCAAGCAGCAAAAAAAATGGCTTAAAGATTTATAAGGCAGATAACGTCAAGTTATTTTCCAAATCCAATACTTGAACAGTTGTGTTGAAGTATTGTTTATTAGGCTCTTTATGTCTTGAAGCGGTCAAGTATAAAGGGAAAGTCAATCGGGTCTATGCGATTTTAGCCTCTATACCCAGTGGATATCAGACCTCTTCTGACCCACACATATTGGAGATACCCCATGAGCGGTAAGCATCCTTTAGTACAAGCTGTTGAAAATGCACAGCTTAAACAAGACATCCCAGCTTTTGCACCAGGTGATACTGTTATCGTTCAGGTAAAAGTAAAAGAAGGTGATCGCGAGCGTCTTCAAGCATTTGAAGGTGTTGTTATTGCGAAGAAAAACCGTGGTTTGAACTCTGCGTTCACAGTACGTAAAATTTCTAGCGGTGTTGGTGTTGAGCGTGTATTCCAAACTCACTCTCCAATCGTTGCTAAAATCGAAGTGAAACGTCGTGGTGACGTTCGTCGTGCTAAACTTTACTACCTACGTGAATTGTCTGGTAAAGCTGCACGTATTCGTGAAAAATTACCAGCTCGTAAAGTTAAAGCTTAATTTTAAGTTTTTACACGAGTTAAAAAATGCGCCAAATGGCGCATTTTTTATGTTTGATGATTAAAGCCCTTGTAGTTTTAAGCGGTTGGCATGTTGACGATAGACATCGACTGGATCTGGTGAGAATACTGAGCGCAAAGCAAAGAATTGATTAATTACATCTAAATGGTTCCAATTATAATTGTCTCGAATGGTCTTGCCATATTTTGCGCTACAACGTGAAACCAAACCATCATTGTCATTTGGCGCTTGCATCAATAAACCTGTAGCTGCCAATAATGAATCTGGATCAAGAATATTGGTTAAAGTTGAATTACCCGAAAACGAATAGAAGTAAATACCATTTTCTGTTACAGCACCTTCACCACAACTTGTTTTTGGCATACCCAGCGCATACTTTTGACTAAATGATTTAGATCCTGCCTGACTTAAGCTTTTTCCAGCAGCAAGGGCATCATGCGGGAGGGCGTTGGGGTCTTGCTGTTGCGCCCATACAATCGCTTTAGAGCCAAAGTTAATCAGGCCAACCAAGGGGTGTTCTAGCGGCGTGCCTTGAGCAGAAATAATCAAATCTGCCACAGGTGAGCCTTTTAAAGGGCTTGAAATTGCAGTGGAAGACGCGACTTTAGATGGGGCAATATTCGAAACATAAGCAATACTATGTCCGCCGTGACTATGTCCCAGTAGATTGACTTTGCTTGCACCTGTGATGGCTAAAATTTCATCGACTTGTTGTAATAGTTGTTCACCGCGAACTTCCGAGCTATTAAAGGGTGAAACGCGAGTTGCCCATGCATTGGCACCATTACGTGCTAAATCAGGTAAAATTTGATACCAATAATCCACACCCAGTTCATCTGTGCCTGCACGAATCCATCCGCCCATCCCATGTGCAAAGACCAATGGATATTTGGTTTTTGCATAGTTTGAGGTGACGTATTTAGCTTGAATTTGTGATGCACTGGCTTGAGTTTGGGGGGTACTCAGCACACAGGTCGATAGCAGTCCAGCTATCAAGAATCCATATTTCATTGATCTTCCTCTATTTTAATTTTTCTATCGACAAAAATAATTGTCAAAATGAGTATAAAGTTGGGCTGAAGATTAGGCAGATAAATCCGATTAAATTAAATACAATTTGTAACTTTATAATTCTAAAGAAATCCCTCAGAGTCATGTGCCTAGAGGGAGTATTGGCATTAAAGACCTTGAAGTTTTAAACGATTGGCATGTTGACGATAAACATCGACGGGATCTGGGCTGAATAGACCTCTTAATCCCAAGACTTGGTTCACCTCATCTAGGTGATTCCAATCGTAATTATCACGAATGACTTTACCGAAATGGGTGCTGCAACGTGCCACCAATCCATCATTGTCGGTACTGAGATAGGAGATTGGAGCCAGTAGTGAAATGGCACTGTCTGCAACATCAATGACGTTGGTCACTTGAGAGGTTCCAGTCCAAGAATAATAATAGATCCCATTGTTGGAGCTGGCGCCGCTTTTACTACAGTCGGATGCTAAGGCTGTGGTTGGGTATTTTTGATTGAAGACTTGAGAGCCTTTTTCACTGATCGAGCTTAGAGAGGCTTGAAGATCACTTTTCAGCGATGGATTTCCTTCTGCAAAGGTAATGAGTGGTCCAATAATATAATCTGTGGCGATGCTCAAGAGCTGTGAACCCGTTGGGTTTGACAGTAAATCATCTGCGACTTTGGAACCTCTAAAGGTAGCACCCACCCCTGTGAGGGAAGCGACATATTGAGGTTTGACTGCTTCGACATAGCGAATGGTCGGTCCGCCATGACTATGTCCAATTAAATTGACTTTGGGTTTACCCGTAATGGCCATCACTTCTTCGACTTGTTGTAACAGTTGTTCGCCACGGACTTCGGTCGATTCTAAAGGCGAAATTTGTGCAGCAAAGGTGGTTGCACCATTACGTGCTAAGTCAGGCAGAATTTGATACCAATAATCTAAGCCGAATTCAGCGACACCAACACGACTAAAACCAAACATCCCATGGGTAAACAATAACGGATATTTGGTTTTGGCATAGGTGCTTTGAGCGGTGGTGTTTACGCTCAGCACGCCCGCTGTTACCGAACTGGCAGCAAATCCGAGGCATGCGGCGAAACCCAGCAGTGAAAGGCTATGTGCTATTTTTTTCGTTTTATACATATTTTCATCCTGAAAAATGGTTTGGTTGGACAGAATTATTCTGCGAAGGGGAGTTTCCCTCCTGAGTCATGGGTGGTTTCAAAAGTTCCTAGTCGAAGTTGTTCTTGTGGATTTTTAAATTGTTGTTGGCGTAATTGAGCAATGGCTTGTTGTTGTGCAGATTCACTCATCTGACTCTTTAGAATCTGGTCACGCTGCGTTAAATATTCATTCACACGTGATTTCCATTGGCCTCGATCTTGATCCAATTGCTCCAGTCTAGTGGTTGCTTCTGCACCGACTAAATTCATACGCATTTGGCGAAGCTCTTCAGCAGAGCCGCCGCGAGCTTTAATATCACTGGTCAGTTTGCGTAGATCTTCCAATTTAGACAATTGTTCCAGATTCTCACGCCAATCTTCAGGCAATTGTGCAAAGAGTTCTTTTAGTTTTTGTGCCTTTTGAACTTCATTTAGAGATGAATCTGCCATGATCGACATACGGTCTAAGGTATATTCGTGGTAGGTATTTTCTGCACCAAATAATCCCTCAATTTCAGCAGAGGAAAAAAATTGTGCGCGCAAGTTGTTCATCAGTGCAAAAACTTTTCGATAGTACTCAGGGTCTTGTTTATCTAGGTTGGGTTCTTTTAAGTTGCCTAGCTGAACTCGATAGTCGATATAACGATTCCATAAATCAATAATTTGGCTTAACGCAGGTTCTTTGTAGCCTTTTTGCATGTAGCGCGTGAAGTCTTGCTTAATTTGATTAATCTGTTTTTCCCCATATTGGGTAATGAAATATTCAAAGCAATTCCGTGTTTGTTCATTCACGATTAAATGCTGACTTTGATTTAAACTGAGCTGACAATTCACTTCAGTATCTTGTTGGCTTGTACTGACAAAAGGCTGTGTGGAGCCATGTGATGCCGTATGTCCTGTAAGTGAGGAAGTTGAATTTTGCTGCGCGTCTACGAGTGGATGGGGGGCCGTGTTGGAGCCTGTGGTTGCACTCGGTGCAAGCCACACCAGAAATCCGAGTAGAATAATCACTACAACGGCGAGTATCAGCCATAATTTCTTTTTTTGCATATCCTATGCCTAATATCCATTTTTAATTTTTATGCAGTTCATTTGCTGAACTTGTTTTATTGTGCAATGCGAACGCAAATAAACAACAGAAAAGTTGTAAAACTAGATGAGCGGTTGTTAGTATTGCGGCAGTTGAAATACGTGTTCTGAGTTATGAAATCATCTGCTGCAAAAATCCAGCGCCGCGCGGTTCATGGGGTATTTTTGTTAAATAAACCCTTGGGTATTAGTTCAAATGCGGCATTACAAAAAGTACGCTGGTTATTGAGGGCAGAGAAAGCAGGGCATACAGGTGCTTTAGATCCGCTGGCATCAGGCCTATTACCGATTTGCTTTGGTGAAGCCACGAAGTTTTCTCATTTCTTATTAGATTCAACCAAGCGTTATCAAACCACGATACAGCTTGGACACAGCACAACGACGGGTGATGTGGAAGGGGCGATATTACTTGAACAAGCGGTGCCAGAACTGACAGAAGCTAAAATTCAGCAGGTATTGAATCAGTTTGTTGGAGAAATTCAGCAAATTCCTCCGATGTATTCTGCACTCAAAAAGCAAGGTCGCCCGTTGTACGAATTGGCACGTAAAGGGATTGAAGTGGAACGTGAAGCACGTCCTATTACAATTGAGGCGATTCAGCTACTTTCATTTACCGAAAGCAGTATTACGTTGGATGTGACTTGCTCTAAAGGCACCTATATTCGTGTGTTGGGGGAAGATATTGCCAAAGCTTTAGGGACGCAAGGGCATTTGACCTATTTGCACCGTATTCAGACCGGTCATTTTGAACTGATTCCAAGTTACACGATTGAATATTTAGAAGGTTTAACTGAACAAGAGCGCGAAGCACTGTTGTTGCCTGTGTATGCACCTGTTCAGCATTTTACTCAAATTCAAGTTCCTGAAGGTCGGGCAGAATATTTTAGTCGTGGCATGGAAAGTAATATTGATCATGCTGCGGAAGTCCAAGTGCTGGTTTTTGATGGTGAAAAGTGCTTGGGTCTGGCTGAAATCAACGATCGAAAGCGTTTAATTCCTAAACGTGTTTTGAATCTGTAGGTGGCTGACAATGATGGAACTTGATCTGATTCTGAGTCTGGTCTTCTTTGCTTTTTGTGCAGGTGCCATTGATGCTGCTGTGGGTGGCGGTGGACTCATTCAAATCCCTGCGATTATGGGGGCAATGCCACAGTTGGCACCAGCCACAGTTTTTGGCACCAATAAACTTTCTTCTATTTTTGGTACGGCATCTGCGGCGTTTTCATTTATGCGTCGCGTATCATTGTCGTGGAAATTGCTATTGGTGATTGGGGTGGGGGCTTTTATTAGTTCCTACTTGGGAGCCGCCTGTGTTTCCATGATTCCCACCCAAGTACTGAAACCCTTTGTGCTGTGTATGTTGATTATTATCGCAATTTACACATTCATGAAGAAACAATTTGGTCAGGTACATTTTCAACAGGAAATCACCACTAAAATACTGGTACTTGCAGCGGTCGGCAGTGTCTTGATTGGCTTTTATGATGGAATTTTTGGACCAGGAACGGGCAGTTTCTTTATTTTCTATTTTATTCGCTACTTAAAAGTCGATTTTCTTCATGCTTCGGCGCTCTCCAAAATTGCCAATTTCATGACCAATTTTGCTGCATTGAGTTTTTTTGTGCCCGCAGGTCATGTGTTATTTGGCATTGGTTTAACCATGGCCGCTGCCAATATTGCAGGTTCTTTGGTTGGGGTTAAACTCGCTTTAAAATATGGCAGTGGTTTTATTCGTATTATCTTTTTAATATTGGTGTCTATTTTAATTGTCCGATTAAGTTACCAAATTCTCTTTCCTGCTTAATAGCTCAACGCATCTATGTTGTATCAATAATTAAATCCAATTTCTAAGCTTACCCTTGCCGCGGCAAGGGTTTTTCATTTATAGAAGCGTAGATTGGTAATGAGTCGTGCTTCTTCGGAGGCAGGGTATTTTTGCTCCATCAATAATTTGAGGATGGCTTTTTTGCCTTCCTCTTTATAGTGTGGGCAATAAGAGGCTGCAACACTCAGTTCATCCAGCGCACGCCATGTGTAGACACTGTCATTAACAAATAGAATATCGCTCGGACGTTTGATCTGGCAAGCTTGCAAAGCAAATTGACATGCTGTTTCAAATTGCTTTTGTTCACGATAGTAGCGTGCTAATTCATATAATGGCTCTGCACGTTGTGGACGGCTGACCCAAGCTTGTAAATAAGCAGTGCGAATACTTTCCGCAGATTGCTTTAATTGTTCGGTTAATTGTGCTGCTCTAAATTGTGCCATCCAACGCTCTTCTTCCCAGCCATTCGCATTGGCACGTCGTTGATAGGCTTCTAGTGCCTGTTGAGGCATGTGTGCATCTTGGTAACTTTGCGCAAGATAAAATTGATAACGTAAATTTTCTGGTTCATCCAGAATACCTTGCTTTAAAAGGTCAATATCTTTGAGATAGGTTTGTGGGTCATGTCCGCGGGCACTGTCATGTTGCACAAAAATTTGAGGACCTTCAAGAGATGTCCATTGATGAGGCGAAGTAGAATCAAGATATTCATGTAATACCCCTTTCCAAACCCAAGGCAATTTGGTCGAGATCATGGCATTACGTTGATAACGTAAATGATCATAGATGCATTCAAAATAATACGCTGTACCCGATAATGTGCCCCATTGAAATTCTGGTTTTACCAATAAGCTTTCATCGGCATCGATAAACATTAAATAGTCGGCATGGGGAAGGGAAGAATCCTGAGCCAATTGTAAAGCTTCGGTACGATTGAAACCAAAATTGTGCCAAGGGCGTTCAAACAGCTTGCCAGGCAAATCCTGCATAAACTCTTGAATCAGTTTTTGTGTACCATCGGTTGAACCCGTATCGACAATCACCCAAGAATGAATCCACGGTTTGACCGATTTTAAACATCGTAAAATCACAGCGGATTCATTTTTGACAATCATATTGAGGCGAATATGTGGTTGCATTGTTGTTCTTATGTTCCCTTTAATTCTTTTGATTATAGTAGTTTTTCAGCAAATTGAATTCAAGGGTATTCCAGTAAGCGCTATTTTAGTTGAGGATACTTGGCTGGATAAAATTCTATCGTTTAAAGAGCAGTTGCTGATATTAAATACAGCAACTGCTTTTGATGGATTAAATCTGGATTTTAAGAGGTCGATGTTTCTGCATTCGCTTCTGGTGCTGTGCGACTGGCGCGATAGGTGACCCCGACCGAAGCGGTCATAATGCACATGAGGGCTAAAGTTTGCCAAACGGTAATATGTTCTTTTAATAACAGCATACCAGCAATCGCTGCTAAAGCAGGAGATAAACTGGACAGTGTGCCATAACTGAGTTTACTCAGACGTTTGAGTGCCATTAAATCAAGTGTATAAGGAATTGCAGTGGCTAGGAGGGCAATCATTAAGGCTTGTGGCCAGTATTGAAATTGCAACATCGCTTCAGGATTACGGATACTGTTAATAGGTAATAAAATGAGGGTCGACAGTACGATGGCGATACTCAACGCATGCATCCCTATATTCTGGCGTGCAACTCTTTGACCAAAATAAATATAAAATGCCCAACAAATACCTGCACCTAATGCATATGCTGCACCAATATAAGAAAAATTGTGGGCGTGTGCATCTTGCCAAGGCACCATCAGGGCAATCCCTGCAATCGCGAGTCCGACCCAAATATAATCACTTTTGTGTTTAATCGAGAGCAGCGCTAAGGTCAAGGGTCCTAAAAACTCTAATCCAACGGCAATGCCTTGTGGCAACTTGCCTAAAGAGGCATAGAACAAAACATTCATGACGCAGACTGCGGCGCTGTAAAACAGTAAATCACGCCATTTTAAATCCGGTAGGTGCTGGATGATTTTCCATGAACGGAACATCAATACCACCAAAATAGAGGCAAAACTGAGACGTAAGGTTACTACGGTAAAAGGGTCTAATGCTTGCATGAGCTGCTTGGCAAATGAGGCACTGACTTGATATGCCAACATGGATAACACCATGAAAAATACGGCACTCAGTTGACTGTTTAGCATATCAGTTGTGGTCTCCATGACAAAGAAAGCAAAAAGAAGATTAAGTGAAGTTAAAACATAGTTATGATGAATATTTTAGCGAATCATATTGATTCACTAGATGATTTTAAGTTGGCTTCGGTACGGCGTTTGGCTTGTTGTGTGGTATAAGTACAGCCAATTGAAGCGGTAATAATGGTGCCAAGTGCTAGCCACTGTGTCCAAAGCAATTGCTCATTTAAGAATACAAAGCCAGACAGTGCCGCAATTGCAGGTTCAAGGCTCATTAAGGTCCCAAAACTCAATGCAGTTAAATTACGTAAGGCAATCATTTCTAAGGTAAAGGGTAAAGCACTTGCCAGAACGGCCAAACCGATAAAATAGAATAAATTGGGGGGCTGGAAAACATGACTGGTCATGCCTGAAAATAAGGCGACGGGTAGTAAGCACAGCATGCCGACGAACATGCCCAAACACACCGTATGATTGCCTGAAATACCCGAAGGACGTTGACCTGCAATAATATAAACTGCCCAACATGCCCCTGCGCCAATCGCGAAGGCAATGCCTATTAAATCGAGCGATTGTGTGGCTTGGTCAAAAGGAAACAGCAGGACTAAGCCTAAAATTGCCATACTGACCCAAAGTAAATCGTATTTTTGCCGTGCATAGTACAAGGCGACGCTTAAGGGTCCAATAAACTCAAATGAGACGGCAATACCCAGTGGGAGTCGTTCAATCGATAAATAAAACAGTCCATTCATGCCTGCCAGTGCAATGCCATAACTTAAAATAGAAGACCAACGCACGCTTTTAAAATTAATTTTCCAGATTTGAAAAATAACCGCCAGAATCAGCGCACCGAGCAGCATACGCATGGCAGAAACGGTAAGAACTGGAAATTGCTGAAACAGAATTTTGGCCAATGAACCGCTACTTTGCACACAGAGCATGGCAATAAAGAGCAGGAAAACCGCTTGTAAATAGGAGGGGGTTTTAAAGTTCAACATGAGTTAGGACATTTTGTTTTATATCAGATGATCAATTTGTATATTTTTTTCAATCATAACACTGTGCAGGTGAAATAGCTTGTCAGGGATGAACTAAATTAGTGCAATAGATGCAGAACAAAACTAGAGCGTATTGGAATGCTGAATTGAAAAAAAACCGATCTATTCCCCATAGGCAATAGATCGGTTTTGAGCTGTGAAATGCTTTTTATTGACCCAATTAAGCGGAGGATGGATCAATAAAAAACCACAGACACAAGTCTGTGGTTTCTCACATTGAATAACTTAGAACAATACGCGAACGCGGATTGTACCTTCAACGTCTTGTAATGTATCAAGTGCTTCTTGAGATGCAGTTGCATCAACATCCATGACTAAATAGCCTACATCACCTTTGGTCATTAAAGACTGACCAGAGATGTTGATGCCGTGTTCAGCAAACAAGTTGTTGATTTTTGAAAGTACGCCAGGCACATTCTTGTGAATGTGAAGTAGACGGTGTTTACCTTCAGTTAATGGCAATGCAATTTCTGGGAAGTTTACAGCAGAGAGGGTCATCCCTTTATCTGAGTAAGAAACGAATTTCTCAGCAACTTCTAAACCAATGTTTGCTTGCGCTTCCATAGTCGAACCACCCACGTGTGGGGTTAAGATCACGTTTGGAATGTTACGTAGTGGAGAAACAAATTCTTCACCATTGGCTTTTGGTTCTTTCGGGAACACGTCAATCGCAGCACCAGCTACATGACCTGACTTTAAGGCATCTGCTAAGTCTTCGATGATGACACATGTGCCACGTGCAGCATTGATGAAGATTGAACCTTCTTTCATTTGTGCAAATTGGTCTTTACCGAAGAAGTTACGTGTAGACGGAACATCTGGTACGTGTAAAGAAACCACGTCAGCATTGGCAAGAAGTTCAGCCATGCTACCGACTTGACGTGCATTACCTAAAGGTAATTTAGTGACTGCGTCAAAATAGATGACTTTCATCCCCATGCTTTCAGCTAAAACTGAAAGTTGAGAACCGATTGAACCATAACCCACGATACCTAAAGTTTTACCGCGTGTTTCAAACGAACCTACAGCCGATTTGTTCCAACCACCCGCATGTGTATCTGTTGATTTTTCAGGTACACGGCGAAGAAGAAGAATAGCTTCTGCAAGTACAAGTTCAGCCACTGAACGAGTATTTGAATAGGGTGCGTTAAAAACTGGAATACCACGAACCATCGCAGCATTTAAGTTCACTTGGTTGGTCCCGATACAGAAACAGCCCACAGCAATCAATTTGTTTGCTGCTTCAAAAATTTCTTCAGTCAACTGAGTACGGGAACGAATACCAATGAAATGTGCATCTTTGATCGCTTCTTTCAACGCTTCACCCTCAAGCGCAGTTTTACGATAATCGATGTTGGTGTATCCAGCAGCATTTAAAGTGTCGACTGCGTTTTGGTGAACGCCTTCTAACAACAAGAAACGAATTTTATCTTTAGGCAGGGAAAGATGTTGGCTCATTACGGCTCCGCTACAAAGGCCAAATTTGGTCGCGGTATCATAACATAGGACTTAGGTCGATATACATTTCCTTTATGACGCAACGATCAGGTATTTTGGCGAAATATACGTCACAACCTGTCGTTATTGGTCTAACTAAGCCTGTAATTTACAAGGTAACCTTGTTAAAACGCGATTTTCTGCGGGTTTTGACGAAAAATGGCATATAATAATGCTCCGTGAAAAAATACGGTGCAGATGGACTGTCCGTTACTTCACGCGCTGTCTAGTTATTGTTCCTTTGTTACCGCTGTTTCAGTTGAATAATGCATTAGATTCGACACCACTTGTTTACTTCATTGCAAGGTCTGAAAACGATGAATGCTCCAGTCGCTTTAACCCCAGAGTTGTTGACCCAATTGACCGAAATTGTTGGCGAAAACCGTATTAAAACGGATACCGATAGCCTGCAAAATTGGGGTCGAGATCATACTAAACACTTTGACCCAAATCCTTCCGTTGTCGTTTTCCCTTCAAGCACTGAACAAGTTCAAGCTATTGTTAAACTCGCAAATCAATACAATGTTGCGGTGACACCATCGGGTGGTCGTACAGGTTTATCTGCGGGTGCTGTGGCAGCCAATGGTGAAATTGTAGTCAGCATGGACAAAATGAACCAGATTCTGGAATTTTTCCCTGCTGACCGTATGGTACGTGTACAAGCGGGTGTGGTGACTGAACAATTACAAAATTATGCTGAAGAACAAGGTATGTATTACCCTGTTGATTTTGCTTCTGCGGGTTCTTCACAAATTGGCGGTAACATTGGCACCAATGCGGGCGGTATTAAAGTCATTAAATATGGCATGACGCGTAACTGGGTGTTGGGCTTAACCGTGGTGACGGGTAAAGGCGACATTTTGCGTTTAAACAAAGGCATGATTAAAAATGCTACAGGTTATGCGCTACAGCATTTATTTATTGGTGGTGAAGGTACTTTAGGTTTAGTGACTGAAGCTGAAATTAAATTAGAGCGTCAACCGCAAGACCTACAAGTCATGGTGTTGGGTGTGCCTGATTTTAATGCGGTGATGCCTGTATTACATGCGTTCCAAGCTAAAATTGATTTAACTGCATTTGAATTCTTTGGTGAATTGGCGATGCAGAAAGTTTTAGATCATGGACATGTACAACGTCCATTTGAAACACAATGCCCATTCTACGTATTACTTGAATTTGAAGCGCCGTTTGAGCCAATTATGGACAAGGCGATGGAAATTTTTGAGCATTGCATGGAACAAGGTTGGGTGCTGGATGGCGTGTTGAGCCAAAGCCTTGAGCAAGTGGAAAGCTTATGGCGTTTACGTGAAGACATTTCTGAGTCGATTGCGCCATTTACCCCATACAAAAATGACATTTCAGTTTTGATTACCCATGTGCCTGCCTTTATTCAAGAAATTGACAGCATTGTGTCAGAAAACTATCCAGACTTTGAAATCTGCTGGTTTGGTCATATTGGCGACGGTAACTTGCACTTAAATATTCTTAAGCCTGCCGATTTAAGCAAAGATGAATTCTTTGCGAAATGTCAGGTGGTGAATAAATACGTGTTCGATACTGTGAAAAAGTATGATGGTTCTATCTCTGCCGAGCATGGTGTGGGCATGACCAAAAAGCCGTATTTGGAGTATTCACGCAGTGCTGAAGAAATTGAATACATGAAAGCTTTGAAAAAAGTATTCGATCCAAACGGGATTATGAACCCTGGTAAATTATTCGATTTATAAGTTTACATCGAATGAAATACTAAACACCGCAATGGCAACATTGCGGTGTTTTTTTATGCATTAATGAAATCGATAAAAATCTCAATCAAGAAAAACAAACGCTACATTGTTGCCATAGAGTTATGTGGCTAAGCATTGCATCATAACAGGTATGTAATGATATCTATGGGGAATTTGTCATGTTGCGTTTAGTTTCGGTTTCAGCCTTATGCTTAGGATTATTGGCAGGCTGTGCCACCACACAAAATTTAGTCAATAAGGTCAGCAGTCCAGACACACCTTTGGCGCAAGTATTAAAACAACGTCCTGATTTAGTCAAAGAATTATCTACCGTAGAAATTCGTCAATTTTTTAACAGTGTAGAAGCACCAACGGCTGCACAAGTGAAAGTGACGGAAACAGGTTTAATGGACGATTCAGTCCGTTCGATTCGTACCATCTATAGTTTTAAACATATGGATAATGACTGGAAATTGATCGAAACTGAAAAATCGTATCAATGTATGCGTGGTAAAAATACCAAGAATTTCCAAACGGCGAAGTGTTCTTGATGATTTTATATAAATGAATTAAGGGAAAATTAAGTCATTGATAAAGAATGAGGAATAATTTAAGGTTTCTATGATTGGTTTTATATTAATCAATTGATTTTTTAAATTTAATGTCGTAAAAAGCACTCTGTTAAAGAGGTTCTTTTTATGGCATTAGCAAAAATATTACAAAAACCTTGGTTAAGTTCAGCTTCTGTTATTTTAACTGGTTTGTATTATGGCACATTGGATATTTGGGGCGACGATTGGAAATGGATTTCTGAACATAAAGATTTGCATGGATATATTTATAGTTTTTTAATGTTAGTCACAATTATATTTGTTTTATGTAAGTGTTTTATTGATATAAAAGAAGAAAAAATTAAGAAAGATAAAGAGGAGTTATTGAAAAAATTTTTAATATTTATAAAAAATGTAGTTCAGGCAAAAAGAACACGTTTTTTTGATAGAGTTTCAAGGATAGAGCAAAGTAAGAGAATTAATTTTTTCGATGAAATTACTCATCCAAAAGATCAGATACGATTCATTATGACGCAGGCTGTAGAGTTTCTTGAGTTTTATGGGGTAAATAGAACGCATATAGAAATGACTGTATTAGGTACTAATAGTGAGTTAGGAACTTGGGAATACGCTTTGGTTTTAGATAGACAAAAGCAATATACTGACCCCAACATCATTATGGCGAATACATCCTTGGCAAAGAGGGTGATTGATAGTGGCGAAAGTACGTTTATTAGTGATTTGAATGAAGGCGTTCAACAGAATTTATTTTACAAATCCAATAGATCTGATAGTGTGAGTAATATAGGTTCTATTTACTGCAAACCTGTAACATTAAAAATTCAAGATAAAACTTACAAATATGTTTTTACTCTAGTATCATACGGCACTTATTTGTGCTCACCAAATGATCAGCAAGAAGCTAACGAATTTGCAACACTTCTTGATGAAATTGGAGATAGAGTGGAATTAGAGCTGTATCTTCTAGCAATGAAACAGCATAAAAAATAAATAGCGGGGATTGAAAATGGCCAAAACTGTTAAAGTTAGAGTTATCGTATCTAACTCATCTGCTACCAATAAAGATTCGTCTAATATCGCAAAAGGTCATAAACATCTAAGTTTTTTGGCAGGATATTTTAAGTCGAATACGTCTACTAAAAAAGAATATAAACCGACTTAGTGATAAATAATTGAATTCTTGTTTATTGTTTGAAAGTAATTTAAAAAACCCACATTAAAGTGGGTTTTTTCATGATTCTAAATTTCTAATAGTATGTGAGGGAGCTTTTTTATTATAAGTTGGTGTCGTTTTATTTTATAGAAATCTAATTTTTAAAGATTAATTCAAAAAGTTCAAACAACTATGTTGAACCTTGCTACGCTGATGTTTTCTTTAGCCTTAGTGCTGTTCGAGTTAAAATTATTTAGTCCAATCTACCATACTGGCCATCACCAAAGAATTTGGTGTCAGCAGCAGTTGGGCACCTTATTCCATTTCTTTTTATTTGCTGGGCGATGTTTGTGTAGCATGGTTGTTGGATTCATTGTCAGATCATTCGCATCGCCAAAAAATACCCTCAACGTCAAAACTGAAATCTCAGCTTAGACACTGTAAGAAAAATTACAACTCCCAAAGCATAAACTGCTAGACTACACCTACTTGACCTAGTGGGTGTACTAGCTTGAGTGATAAAAATCTCACAACTGAAATTACTTAAACTGTCTTAGACACCTTGTGAATACGGTGTATTAAGCCGCTAAACCTTAGCGCATTCAAAAAAAACGTAATTTAAATAAATCTCTCAGTGCTGGTCATTGGGCTGACGCTTATCTCCCAAAAATAGCTTCCAGCCTAGATCAGACCATAATGATATGTAGAAAAAATGCAAAAAGTTCAAACGACCACGTTGAACCGTGCCACGCTAATGTTTCCTTTAGCTTTGGTGCTGTTCGAATTTTCCGTCTATATCGGAAATGATTTAGTCCAACCTGCCATGCTAGCCATCACCAAAGAATTTGGTGTCAGCAGCAGTTGGGCACCATCATCCATGTCTTTTTATCTGTTGGGTGGAGCCTGTGTCGCTTGGCTCTTGGGTCCCTTATCAGATCGATTAGGGCGTAAAAAAGTACTATTAACAGGCGTACTGTTTTTTAGCGTCTGTTGTTTACTGATTTTACTCACTCACAATATTGAGCAATTTCTGGCCCTGCGCTTTTTACAAGGCATTGGATTAACCGTGATTTCAGCCGTGGGTTATGCTGCCATTCAGGAAACTTTTGAAGAACGCGATGCCATTAAAGTCATGGCACTGATGGCCAATATTTCCTTACTTGCACCTTTGCTCGGCCCAGTTTTAGGGGCATTCCTGATTGACCATGTGTCATGGCATTCGGGCTTTATTGGGATTGCATTATTGGCATTTCTGAGTTGGTTTGGTTTAAAGGCGAAAATGCCTGCAACACAACCAACCGTGGTGAAACAGCCATTACGCTATATTTTTTCGGACTTTAAACGAGTCTATCAAAATAAGCGTTTTCTTGGTTTAACCTTGGCATTGCCTATGGTCAGTATGCCTTTGATGTTATGGATTGCACTTTCGCCAGTCATGTTGATAGAAGAGCTTGGACTGAGCAGTTTGCAATACGGTCTGGCGCAATTTCCTGTATTGGGCGGGTTGATTGCGGGCAATTTGGTGTTGATTAAAATCATCGATCGACTGGCTTTGGGCAAAACGGTGATGATGGGCTTACCGATTATGCTGTTGGGCACGTTGCTGATTCTGGCGGGTATCTTCTGGCGGGATTATTTCCTCGTTTGCTTAATTGTGGGTATGACTTTAATTAGCTTTGGTGAGGGGATTAGTTTTTCGGTACTGTACCGTTTTGCTTTAATGTCTTCTGAAGTGTCGAAAGGCACTGTGGCTGCCGCCGTGTCGATGCTATTGATGTTTAGTTTCTTTTTTATTATTGAAGGGGTGCGTATTCTGTATGAGCAGTACCACTTACTGGCCTATGGTTTGGCATGTTTTGTTTTGATTGCGCTATGGTTTAGTTTTCCACGATGCATGTTGCAACAAGTCTTGTTGGAGCGTAAAGCCAAAGGCGAGTTTTAATTCGCTTAAAACTTTTTTTGTTCAAACAGGCAGATTGATGCCTGTTTGATTCATTTGGATGCTGTGAAAATGACATTGCTTAAGATTCAAATTTCTTTAATTTGTGATCAAAAACAAAGGGACCGAAGGGTAAAATTGAGGCGATAAAACCGAGAATAAACATTTTAATCGACCATTTCTGTTTTTCGCAGACAACAAATAGTACGGCCAAAAATAGAATAAATAGGATGCCGTGTCCCATTCCAACGAATTTCACTAAGATTGGATTGCCCCAAATATATTTTAAAGGCATGGCAATAAATAGGAGAAGCAGAAAAGATAAGCCTTCCAGAAAACCAACAACACGCAAGGTTTTAATAGTCATATTCAAAACAATAAAATTGAGAATGAATCTCGATTCTAGCGGAAACAGGTGAATCTTTATACATAAAAAATGAGTGCAATCGATAAAATTTTGCATGGTATGAGTGGCTGGTCATTATCAATAGGCACACAAGGTTTAGGGTACTTTGCATAATTTATATTCATTTAATTTCTAATACCAATAAGCGTTGTTTCAGTCTTAATAATTCAGGCAAGGTTTCGAGTAACAGGCTCATTTGCTTAAGCACCAATTGCCAATGTTCAGATAGCTCTGTTTCGTTGCTGATTTGCTGAATTTCATCCAGTTTGTTTTGTATCAGTTGCGGGATTAAAACTTGTTGTTGGATCAGGCTGCTATTTAAAGTCTGCAAGCACCATTGCATCAGCTCCAAAATTTTAGGATCTTGAACCTGCTCACGATGGCTGCCCAAAGCAGCAATATAACTGAGTTGGCTATGGCTATAGACCAGATAGCGAAAGGCATGTTGAATCAGTTCAGGATTTGGCTGTGGTTCAGCACTTAGACTGGAAATCATGCTAGACAGTTCAATTTGCGCGTCATGCGCTAAGCGGCGTGCTTTGCGGTAAGCCATACTGTTGTTTTTACCCTGTTGATACTGCTCCACAATTGCGGTGAAATAATCCAAAGTCGCTTGGCTGCTGTTGAGAATATTTTTAGAAATGTTACGAAAATTCCAGTCTGGCCAAATGGTGTTGACTGCAAACCATGCAATGAAACAGCCGAGCAAGGTATCAATAATACGCGGTAAAATAATGTCATAACCTGCACCCTTCAGATTAAAAATCAACAGCACCATTAAGGTTGCCATGAGTGTAGCTATGGCATATTTTTGTGAGCGTAAATAGAAAAATGCCACCCCAGATAAAATGGTCAGGATCAGTTGTCCTTCAATACTGGGCACAAAATATAACAGTGGAACACCTAAAATGACCCCCAACAGTGTACCGAGGGTTCTCAGCTTTAAACGGCTTTTGGTGGCAAAATAACTGATTTGGCAGACAAATAAACTGGTCAGTAAAATCCAGTAACCATGTTTGGCAAATGGTAATAAGGACAAGGCGTATCCAGCAGCAAAGACAAAGGCAATACGCACGGCATGCCGAAACAGGGCAGATTGTGGGGTTAAATGCTGGCGCAGTTTAAGCCACAAATCAGGTATGCCATGAATGTCGTCATCTAACAGATTTAAATTGTCCTGATGTACAGAATAATGTTGTTGGTAATGGTCTTGTTCAATGGCTAAATTGGAAAATTGTTCTTGGACATTGCGTAAATTTCGCAGAACCAAGCTCAAGTTTTTCACTTCAATATTGTGTGGATGATCTAAAATCCAATGGTGCATGGAATCTTCTAGGTATTGCAAAGCCGAGGCATGTGTCGAGTCCATTTCAAAAGCCTGTTGCTGCAATATACATTCCGCCAATTTTTGACAGGAGTTGGCTTGCAAACGAATATTCTTTTGAATCCGAAAGATTAAATCGGTGCGACTAAAGTTGCGATGAAGGTTTTCATAGTGCAAATAATTTGAGGTGGCTTGCTCGTGAATGTCTTGCGCCAGAAAATATAGATTGAGCCAATAAATCGTTTTTTGATTGGCACGTGAGGCTTTTAAACGGGTCAGCAGCGAGGCTTTGCAATGATTTAAGCGTTGCACCACTTGCGCATTTTGTTGTGAAACATCAAACAGCAGCATTTCAACATTATCAATATTATCGGGATCAAACAACCGCGCTTTCGCCTGAAGTAATGTCGAAAGTTGTTGAAAGCTTTGCGCTAAATTATCTTGGACGGCCTGAGTGGGTTTGAGTAAATAAAACAACATGGAACTGAGTCCGTACCACACCGCACCTAAAACAAAATAACTGGGCTGTTGATACCATGCTTGATATTCACCCAGTCCGAACATGGTGTAAATCGACAGTAAAATGGTGCCAAAGGAAATGGCGGCATAGCGTTGTCCCAGTGCACCCATCAAAATCAGTAAAGCACTGGACAAAGACAAATACAAAATAAACAGCAGTTTATACGGGGCAAGAAATTCGAGAATGCTGCTGACACTAAAAAATAAAATACAGACATAGAGCAGATTACGCAGGCGAATACTGAGTCGATCATCAAAATCGGTCAGTGCGGCAGCAATTGCACCTAGCGTTACTGGAACGATGAGCAGTTGATGGCCTGCATAGAACAAACCCAGTGTTGTTCCTGTCAACACAATCAAAATTTGTAGGCAATAAACCCAAATTGAATTGGAGAAAAAAGCACGCAGAAACTGACGTAAAGGATTCACAATGTTGTTCTTTATAGAGTGTTATCGTTTTCAATGAGCCTGATCTTTTTTGGTCTAGCTGTCAATTCTTGATTGATCTTTTCGTTTTGCTTTAAACGGCAGTTCTGTATGAAGACGCAGCAGTTAAAGCAAAAATTTACATTGGTTAAGGCATGTGTAGGACAGAATTGTGGATAAGTTTTGGTTTATCAACAGTACATTTATGCTTTGTTCGGCATTGTGTATAACCCTGAACTTATCCACAGTGGGACTTAAATGACGCCACAGGCAATGCGTTCTCCACCACCGCCCAAAGGTTTAGGCTGATCGGCATAATTATCACTACCTGCATGAATCATCAGGGCATGCCCTTGAACATCTGCCAGTTTTAAGCGTGGTGCAATCAGTTTGAGTTGCGATTGTCCCGCAGAATTAACATGTAACACCGGTAAATCACCCATATGACCCGTCATTGGGGTTCCATGGTGGGCAACTTGAGTTGGATTGTAATGTCCGCCCGCGGCTAAAGCGGCGACCATTTTTCCGTCTTTTTCAGCAGGTTCACAGGAGCCTTTTTCATGGATATGGAAGCCATGAGGGCCAGCAGGCAGGTTGGTTAACTGTGTTTGAATGATTAAGCCGACTGGGCTGTCTTGTAAGGTCACGCTTCCCACCGAAGCACCAATGCCTTGGGCAGAAACACTGTTTAACTGAACAGTACGCACATTGGATGTGGATGGGGTTGGTGTTGTGCTACAACCTGCAATCAGCAGAGCAGTACATAGTGAGAGTACCCCAGTATTGAAGTAAGCAGTTCGCATCGATGTTCCTTATTCTGTGATACATGAAGGTGATCACTATTCAATCAGAGATTCAGCCTGAATAAGGTATTGATTGCGTTTGAGAATGTATAAGTTTTATCAATAAAAAAGCCAGTTGGCATATCACTGGCTTTAAGATGAGATCTTATTGAGGAGGATCTTTGGGGGGATCAAAGTCATTATCCAGATCGTAAGCGAGACTTGCTTTAGGCATCATGAGTGCTACTTCTTCATGGGTTTCATGTAGCCATTCACGCCAAATTGCGAGCAACACCGCTAAAATTACGGGGCCAATAAAGAGTCCAACCAAACCGAAGCTGGCAATACCACCCAATACCCCAAACATAATGAGTAAGAATGGAATTTGGGTTGCACCAGAAATGACCAAAGGACGAATGACATTGTCCGCAGTACTCACAATACAGACCCCCCACGCCATAACACCAATCGCTTCAATGGTTTGTCCCTGAGCAAACAGCCATAGAGCAACAGAGGTATAGGCCAAAGGAGGACCGAAGGGAATGAGTGCCAATAAGAAGGTAATAATGGTCAGTACCATTGGATTCGGCACACCTGCAACCAAATAGCTCAGACCTGCTAAAAATGACTGTGCAACGGCAGTTAAACCTACGCCATAGACCACAGCGCGTGTAGTTTCGGAGATGGTATCAATATAATGGTGTACGCGTGGACCAATGACCATTTCCAGCGCTTTACTGACCTGATTTAAAATGGTTTGTCCATCACGGTAAAAGAAAAACAGCGACATGATGGCGAAACACAGTTTAATAATATTTTTACTAATTTCATTCAGTACAAATTTGCCATAATTCAGATGACCTTGAATCCAATTGGAAATATTCTGAATAATACTGTTTGGGTCTTGATTTAATTCTTTGAGAGTCCGTGTAATTTCTTTGCCAATCACAGGTAGGTCACGGATAAATTGAGGCACATTAAAATGCCCAGAAAAAACTTGTTTTTGTAGTTCGTAATAAAGATTACGTCCTTCATGCTGCAAAATAAAAATGGCAAAGGTGAGTGGGATACCAATCACCAAAATAATGAATAAGATCATCAGTGTTGCGCTGAGGGTAGAGCGTTGACCACAGGAACGGTAAATGGACTGGTACAGGGGCCAAGTCATATAGGCAATAATCGTGGCCCACAGTACAGGCACAATAAAGTATTTGAGCACATGAAAGCCCAAAAACATCAGGATAAAAAACAATCCAAATAACAAGACTTTCTGTATTGTAGGCGCGTATTGTTGCACTATCTTCACTGATCAATATTAAGGGGCAAACTCATCTTAACCGAAAACAGCACACTCGAAAATGAGTGCTCGGTAAGTTTCACATAATCTCGACGGGGTCGCGTATTATCCTGAAAAATCAGAACCACTCGCTTGGATCATCAATAATGGCGTTCAATACAGGCTGCCATTGACTTTGCAGGGTTAAATAGTTTTTCTGAGATTTATCAAATACGGTTAAACCTTGCATAGCCAGTTGCCCATAAGCGGTACGTTCTGAAATCCATGCGACAGGTTGTTGCTCAATTTTGCTGAAAAAATCCTGAATTTCTTTTGAACCCGATGTATTGGCTTTAACGCGGTTGGCCAACAGTAAAATCTGCACTTTACCTTTACGAATTCGCTTGATCTCTTGTAAATGTTTTAAGAAACGACGGGTACTGTCAATGTCGAAAAATGAAGGCTGCAATGGTGTGATAATCGTATGGGCTTCACTGATTAGTTGTTCAGCCTGACTGTCTGATAATGCACCCGGTGCATCAATCACCAGATACTCAATGTTTTTTGGACTTTCACCGACGGATTTGTCCTGTCGCCAATCCAGACTTTGAATGTTGGCAGCAGTTTCAGGGCGTTGTTTCAGCCACTGACGCGCTGATTTCTGATTGTCAGCATCGGCCAGAGCAACTTTATAGCCTTTTTGTGCTAATGCTGCGGCAAGACTAATCGCTGTGATAGTTTTCCCACAACCCCCTTTCTGATTGGCAATTAAAATTGTTTTCATGACCCTAGAGATTTAATTTTGTTCAGTCCTAGCATATCATTCTTTTGTGCGAAGACTAGGGCACAGGACAAAAGTTGTAAGTCAAAATTTATTTGAAGTTAGGAAGAATGCATGTCGATTTGGATGGCTATGCTGATAGGGGCATGTATTGGTGTTGTACTGACGACATTAATTTTAAGTCAAACCCGTAACGGTAAAATTAAAGCTGAATATGAGCGCTATATTGCGGAGTTACAACTGGAGCATCAGCAAGCATTAATCAATGCACAAAAACGCAGTGTGAATACCAGCCGTGCGGTGTTAAAAGGCAAAATGGCGGAACAATTTGCGCCCATTTTGCCCGAATTTCAATACTTACCCAGTGATGCCAAGTTTTTAGGTGATCCTGTAGATTATGTGGTCTTTGATGGCTATACCGATTTACGTGATGGGCAAGGCAAAGTCGATGATATTGAGATTGTGCTGATTGATATTAAAAGTGGCGGTGCGCGCTTAACCAAAGGTCAGCAGGCGATTGCACAAGCCATTCAGCAAGGTCGAATTCGTTTTGAGACTATTCGGATTGACTTTGAAGATAGCTAAACTCGACATCCTCAAATAATACTAGACGGATAGCATTTAAGAAGACGAAGCTTTTTGTGCATGTGCCAACAACATTTGCTGCCCAATTTTGGGAATGCCTTCAGCATAAAAATAATCATATTGGGTCAGGCTAAAACCAGCTTTGAGCAATGCCAGTTCAATATTACGATTTAAGTGACAGCCATCAGCTAAACGTTTTTGCATAGGCGTGATGAGATGTTGTAATTGGCGTATGCCTTTTTTCTCAGTATTGAGCACATGCTCGACCAAATGCAGCGTACCATTGGGTTTGAGTACGCGTTGAATTTCTTGCAAGACTTGATCCAGTCGTTTTACGCTACACAAGGTCCACGTACTGACCACATGGTCGATAGAGTGATCGGCTAAGGGAATATGTTCCGCACGGGCTTGTAAATGCTGCACGTCGATATCACTTGTAAAAATTCGGCTTGATGCCAATTTAAAAATATCTTGATTTGGCTCGAGGGCGTAGAGTAAATCTACATTTTGATAAAACGGTAGATTGATACCTGTCCCAAAGCCTATTTCGAGCACTTCGCCTGCAACAGGCAGTAAAAGCTCGCGCCGCTTATCCATTAAACTGGCCGTTTGCATGACCTGATTCAGCAAGTGAGGGAAAATCTGTTGTTGATAAAACTGATAAAGCATGGCGGTATCTGTTCACTCTAAATGACGGTTGAATTGGGTGGTTGTGACCAAACTCTTCTATATTGTTACCAATTCTGCAAATTTTAAGCTGAGGTTCAGGCGTAAGATTGACACTAGAACAGGTTTAAATGTATTGCAAGAGGTAGCCATGAACATTCGACTCATTGCACTGTCATTATTGGGTTTGAGTATGTTAAGTACAGGCTCAATGGCATCTTCGATTGAATATAATATTGCCAAAGGTTTGGCACCGATTGCTAAAGATCAATCGATTTCTGTGTTGCAGCCGTTTAAGGGGGATTTCCGAATTTTGGGGTCTAAAACCTATAGCGATGATGAACAAGCCAAGTTTTCACCGATTGATTATGCGGTCAGTTGGGGATTATTTGCAGAACCTGAAATTGCCCGTCATATTTCAGTCAATCAATATGACCGTTACCTAAATTGGAAAATGGATAAAGTCCCTGTGTCGACAGTACAAGCCATGCAAATGGTGTCGAATATGCATATTATTCCTGCCAATCCGCAGGTTGCACAGCAAATTCAAAAAGTAAAACGAGGGGATTTAGTGCGCTTACAGGGAGATTTGGTCGAGATTAAAGACAAAGATCTGGTTTGGCGCTCATCTTTAACGCCGACGGATACCGGAGATGGCGCATGTGAGTTGTTTCGGGTGAAATCGATTGTTTGGATTGAGAAAGTCAAAGCTTAATTTGATGTACTCGGGCACTGTTCAACCTTTATTTCATCGCGAAGTGAAGGACAATTTTGAACAGTGCTTTTATTGATGAACGAGCAATTATTTTGCAGTTAACGCTTGCCCTTCAAACTCAATACCAGCCCAGCCATTTTGCATGAACTGGCGAATGTTTTGATGATCTGTTGCTTCAGGTGTTGCCAGTACTGCAGCATAGTGCTCTGCAAATAAAGACAAGGTTTGCTCAGGGTTTAAATCATTGAGCTTGGCAAAAGAAAAGACTTTGGCACTGCCTTGGTTTTCAGTTGCCGCATTGCGGTGTTGTCCATTTTTGAACGCCGTTGGGCTATGGCTATAACGTGCTTCGATATAAGCCAATACATCTGCAAATTTAGCTTCGCCAGATTGTAATTGCGTCAGTAAGTCCTGAGCCATAATGTCCTCAAATACAGTAGAAAATGGGTTCCGACTATAGCAAGTTTTGCCTAAATTCGGATGATTTTTATGTTGGCTCTGCCATCATTTTATCAGGGCGAGCGTTGACAATACGGGGCGGGAAGAGGATAACAGGGTTTATTTGAATGAAGATGATCAAGGCATGAATTGGCTATTAGTGGCACTGGGGGGAGCAATCGGTGCTGTTTCTCGTTATGGTTTGGGCAGTTATTTCATTAAGTCCAGTGCGACCTTTCCGTGGGCAACATGGTGTATTAACTTGCTGGGTTGTTTTTTGGCAGGTGTATTTTTTGCCTTTAGTCAGCAATATCCAACTTTACAGAATAATGCACGTTTATTTTTAATGGTGGGCATCTTAGGGGGCTTCACTACATTTTCTAGTTTCGGCTTAGAAACCTTTAATTTATTGCGCGAAGGACAAGCCCTGTGGGCAATTGGCTATGCTGTTTCGAGTGTAGTTCTTGGGGTGATTCTTCTGGCGGTGGGTTATGTTATTTTTTCACATCTATTGCCATTAAAAACTTAAGTAAAAAAAGAAGCCTAAGTGGAGGATAGAGACTTAGACTTCTGAATAGTTGTAGTTTAGAACATCAAACTTAACGCAAAATTAATTTTTAATGATTCCGTTGAAAACGTGCAAAACGTTTGTTGAAGCTGGCAACGCGACCTTCATTGCTGGCTTGACGGACTTCACCTGTATAAAACGGATGTGAGGCGCTAGAAATATCTAAGCTGACATAAGGATATACTTGTCCCTGATATTCTTTTTGCTGCGCGGTATGCATGGTACTTCCAATAATAAAGTAAGCATCTGCATTGGTATCATGGAACAGGACTTCACGATATTCAGGATGAATGTTTGGACGCATTTTTAGACTCCTTATTGAATTCAAATTGATATGTTATAATATAACATAAATAATCTAAATAAAAAGACTGATATCGTGATCAGTCTTTTATGGCGTTTTATTGGATATGCGGGGAAGGGACAAGTTCTTCAAAAACATCATTTAAATTGTCATTCACTTTTAAATGAATCAGATTCCAATAATGTCCAGAGATAGTGCGATTGACCATTAAGGTGTCAGGAGAAGGTTTAAATACATCCCAATATTTCAGTGATGATTTCACCAGTTCCATGCCATCATGATGCGCTGAATTTTCTGCAAAATCATACTGTGTCGTCAGTGGACGCATCAGTACTTCTAACCACGCTTGATAGAGCGGTTCAGGAAATTTTCCTTGTTCAGCAATGGCGTGTAAGGCATTCAGTTGCTGTTCAATTTCGGAAATATCCTGTCGACGTGAGGCTTGGATCAATTGTTTGAAATGATGCACGATTTCATTAGACAGTACTTTCACACCGCCGTAATCATAAATAATCACGCAGCCATCTTCACGGAAGGCGAAGTTGCCCGGATGTGGGTCGCAGTGAAAGCGTTTCAGATAGAAAATTTCCTGCCCAATCGCACGTAGTAAGCGTCGACCTAATTCATTACGGGTTTGTTGTGACCATGTGCTGGCAGTTTCAATACTGTCACCAACTTCTAGGCTTAAGGTCAGGACATGCCGAGAAGAATAGTCTGGATAGACTTTGGGAATAATAATTTTACTGTCGAGTTTTTCATGGAAGGTACGTGCGACTTCCAAGTTCTGTGCTTCAATTTGGTAATTCAGTTCATTGTCTAAGCTGGTTTGAATTTCCTGAAATAAACGATCCTGCAATTTGCGGTCGACCTTTAATACCCCCATCAGACGCAAGGCGAGTCTCACTTGCTTGAGATCACTCTCACAGGCTTCATCTACCCCCGGATATTGCACCTTTACCACCACTTGTTCACCATGCGGCAAGATGGCTTTATGCACTTGACCAATCGAGGCCGCGGCAAAAGGCTGTTCATCAAAGTGTTTAAAGATTTGATCTAAAGGTTTGCCCAGTTCTTTTTCGAGTTGTTTTTTGATTTCGGCAAAAGGCATGGCTGGGGCTTGGCGTTGCAGTTTGGCAATCGCTCGTGACACTTCAGGCGGGAAAATATCTTTATATTGTGAGGCAATTTGACCGACTTTCATCACGGCACCTTTCATCTCACCGAGTGTGTCCGCAATTTGAATGCCTATATCCTGAAACAATTGGCTACGTGCCGCATTTTTTTGTTCTTCATCGGCATTAAAGTTTCTAATCGAATTGGACACGGTTTTGGTGGCAATACTTGCAGTCATACTGGCAAGTTTCATAAAGCGACGACCAGGTGTACGAGTCGTTTTGGCCATGCAGTGTTCCTCGGAAAGATCTCGGTCTTGAGTGTTTTTGATCATAGGCGTTAAAACCCAGTTTGCCTATTTTAAATTGTTAAAAATGCGTGAAGATGCTTAGAAATTTGGTTTAAATCAGCAATTTTTATGGTTATTGTTGAGTGAAAAATGCCAAAAAGCATTTCATCAATTGAGATCAGAGCAAGATGAAAAAAAGATAAATTGGATCATCAAAATGGTGTGGGGTATGAACAGGTCAACCGATTGATCGACTTAAAATAGGCGCGTGTATTCCCTTGCATTTGAGCTACAAGGGAATACAGTCATTGATTAAGCCGATTGTTTGAGGCGGTGGTTATTGAGATATAAACGGCTAAGCAGCAGCACACAAGCAATACTTAAACCAACAATCAAGCCTACCCATACGCCAGCCGCTTGCATGGAGGTAAAGCGTGCCAAATAAATACCTACTGGGAAAGCCACTACCCAATAGGCAATCATGGTGATCCACATTGGGCCTTTGGTGTCTTGCATACCACGCAAGCACCCCGCAGCACTGACTTGCCATGCATCCATGAGTTGGTAGGCAATTGCGAACAAAACCAAATACATCGCAATTTGTGCAACATCATAATCCGACGTATAAATCGCAATAATTTCAGCGCGAAACACCCAGAGCAGCAGCATGGTCATCAGTGCCAAAATAGTTCCTGTTGCCAGTCCCAGTTTCTGTACTCTGCGCATGGCTGCCCAGTTTTTTTCACCATAATAGGTTCCCACGCGGATGGTGAGTGCAATGGCTAAGGACATTGGAATCATAAACAATTGTGAGGTAATCGAGATCGCAATTTGATGGGCGGCGACAATGGTATCGCCCAGTGGACTCAGAATAATGGCTGCGGTACTGAAAATACTGACTTCAAAGAAAATCGCTAAGCCAATCGGTAAGCCCAATTTTAAAATACGTTTGATCCAGTAAGGGTCTATCTTTTCCCATAAAGCAAAGACTTGTGTGGTTTTATACGCGTTGCTTTTAAAAATATACGTCGCAAGGGTCAGGAACATGAGCCATTGTAAAATGGCTGTTGCAAAACCACAGCCTGCACTGCCCAATTCGGGCACAGGACCTAAGCCATACATAAACACAAAATTCAGGGGAATTAGTGCCACTAAAGCTAGAAGGCTAATTGCTGTTACAGGTCGTGGATAGCCTAAAGCCTCGGAATAACCGCGCAGCGCCGCATACATGGTCACGGCAGGCATCCCAAAACCAATTGCATGTAAAAATAGGCTGGCTTTAGGTTGCAGGCTTTCAGGCACACCAAACAGTGGTAGTAAAAACGGCATGACTTGTAAAATCAGCCCTGCAATCATTCCTAAAATAAAAGCGACCCATAAGGACTGTCGGGCAATGGTGGCAATTTTTTCAGGCGTACGAGCGCCTTTGGCTTCCGCCACCAGTGGCGTGGTCGCAATCATAATGCCACTAAACAGCAGCATAATAGGAATCCATAATCCCACACCGACCGCAATGGCGGCCAAATCTGTAGCAGATAAATGACCTGCCATAATGGTATCAATCAGACCCAAACCAGCTTGGGCAAATTGTGTGATCAAAATAGGCAACATCAAATGGAAAAGTTGTTTTAATTCATAGCGGGTAGATATGACATTCGACACAAAAATTACTCATCTTCATTATGTGCTTGGTCAGAATAAATTTAGCGTTGTAAAGTGAGAAGCACACCAATAAAAATTACGACGCCACCAAGTAAACGCTGCCAATTCACAGGCGTTTTGTCGGTACCAAGTAGACCGAAATGGTCAAAAATCATCGATGTCAGGATTTGACCAAAAATAACCAAACCTGAGAACGTGAGAAAACCTAATTTAGGGGCAGTATAGATGCTTATACTGATGGCATAAACCCCTAAGCATCCACCCACCCATAGGTATCCAGGAATACTGGAAAAATCTTGTAAATTGGGTT
This sequence comes from Acinetobacter sp. AM, assembly GCF_003105055.1. Classification (NCBI taxonomy): domain Bacteria; kingdom Pseudomonadati; phylum Pseudomonadota; class Gammaproteobacteria; order Moraxellales; family Moraxellaceae; genus Acinetobacter; species Acinetobacter sp. AM. The sequence goes on from NZ_QETG01000013.1 coordinate 69,097, forward strand.
TAGGCACGGGTTGCAACAGTACCAACAGTGCTAAGACTATTGTCCCCACAGCAAAGGACAACAAAGCAGCTTGAAATGGTGAATGCAAATGTTCTCTTAATTGGCTGTTAATTACGGTTTGAAAGGTCATGGCAATGCCAACACCGAATGCAAGTGGTAAGAAAAACAGCAACTGGCTCGATATTTTCATCATTTTAAACCATTCATTCTTCTTGTCTTTTTATCAGTCTAATCCAAATACACACAGATTTCATAAGTGTCTTGATGCAGTCATGTTAAAATATGCAAGATTACCGCTGTGCTTTAGAGTCTTTTCCTTGGCTGATTTACATCCTGCAAATATTCCCTTGTCTTTATACATTCATATGCCGTGGTGTGTGCGTAAGTGCCCCTATTGCGATTTTAATTCGCATGCGGTGCCAGATGGCAAACTGTCTTTAGATTTAGAACAACAGTATTTACAGGCTTTGGTGGAGGACTTTAAGACTCAAGTTGAATTTGCTCAAGGTCGAGCCATTCATAGTGTATTTATTGGCGGCGGAACGCCCTCGCTGATTTCTGCGCAAGGTTATCAATGGTTATTTAGCCAATTAAAAGCCTTGCTGCCTTTTGAGGTCGATTGTGAAATAACTTTAGAAGCCAATCCGGGTACAGTAGAGCATGACCCTTTTGCCGATTATTTGGCGGCAGGCATTAATCGTCTATCGATTGGGGTTCAAAGTTTTAACACTGAACATTTAACCAAGTTGGGACGAATTCACAGCAATGCCGATGCCATTTCAGCGATTGGTTTGGCGCGTGATGCAGGCTTTCAGCGAATTAATGTCGACCTCATGCATGGTTTGCCTGAGCAAACTTTAGAGCAAGCTCTACTGGATTTAAAACTGGCGGTGGACAATGGTGCAACCCATATTTCATGGTATCAACTGACCATTGAACCCAACACTGTGTTCTTTAGAACCCAACCTGTTTTGCCGGTTGATGATGTGTTGGAAGAGATTCAAGCACAGGGTGAAGCGTATTTAACAGCGCATGGTTTTGTCAATTATGAAGTGTCGGCATGGCGTAAGGAAAAGCCTTCGGCACATAATTTGAATTATTGGCAGTTTGGCGATTATTTGGCGATTGGGGCAGGGGCGCATGGCAAAGTTACGCAGCCTGATGGTGTGTATCGTTTCCAAAAAACCCGTTTACCTAAGGATTATTTAGCCAAAGTTCCTGCTGAGCATGTACAGTTTAAGCGCATTGAAGCAGATGAATTGCCGTTTGAGTTTATGATGAATGCACTCCGTTTAAACCAAGGCGTTGACGCGAAACTGTATGCAGAACGGACTGGTTTGAGTTTTACTGGCTTGGATGAGCTTTTAAGTTCTTTACGTGCACGAAAGTTGATGGTTGAAGATCAAACTCGAATTTCATGTACCGAGCAAGGACATGTGTTTTTAAATTCGGTCTTGGAAGAGTTTCTTTGATTTTAAAATTTAACGTTATATACGTGTATGAGTAGAAAATGGAAAGAAATTTATCGATTGATATTTTGAAAGTCATTTTAGCCATTGCTGTGGTTTTTTTACATACCCGTATTTTTTATGATCTATCGACACTCTTAAGCCATGTTTTCGTGCAGGGAATATTTAGGTTAGCAGTCCCTATTTTTTTAGTCATTACAGGCTATTATTTTTTTTATATCAATAATTTCCAACGATATAAAACATGGCTGAAACGTATTTTTATTTTGTATGCCGTTTGGATGATCTTTTATTTACCCATATGGTGGACCCAAAGTTTCTCCTATAATTTTTCTGTTTTGTACAATGGTTATTATGTGCTTTGGTATATTCAGGGCGTGTTGTTGGGTGGCTCTGTTTTATTTTTCTGTAGAAATATAAATCCGAAAAAGCTCTTTATAGGAAGCACTGTTTTATTTTTGTTTGGCCTTATGCTTCAGCAAGTTGGTAATTTACATTTATTTCAGGGGCAAATAGATGTTGAATTAAATACATATACCGTGCATCGTAATTTTTTATGGGTGAGTTTTCCTTTTCTGACCTTAGGTTTTCTGCTGAACAAATGTCAGGATACAGTTAAAAATAAAATAGCGATCAAGCTTTGGCATGTCATTGTTGTAGTTTTTTTAGTGATCATAGAATCACTCGCAAATTATTTTTTCATTAGTCGGAAGGAAAGCCTGGATCAGATGTTTTCCTTATTTATTGCCGCACCAATTATTTTTCTATATTTTTTCAATAAAAACATACTGGGGACAAATAAAGAGTTGGCAAGTTTATCGACAGCCATTTTTTTAATTCATCCTTTTTTTATTTACCATTTAAAAGGCTATTTTTTAAATCAACAAACCTTATTTAGCTTGGCTGTATTGGCATGTTCAATCTTTGCTGGATTAATATTACTGAAAATGAATAAAAAACTAAAATACTTGTTATAAAAAAGACCGCTAAGGCGGTCTTTTTTATTGAATTCATAATTTAGTAATCAAAACTAAAGTGTTCCGCAGCCAAAGAAGTCATGGTACGTGAAGGATTGACCATTGCTTCAGCATGACCTTGTGTACGAGGTAACAAACGCTCAAAGTAGAAGTCAGCGACTTTGATTTTGGCTTTATAGAATTCAGGCGTTTCTTGACCTTCACCCGCTGCAAGTTTGGCAGAAGCCACCGCTGCTTGTTGTGCCCAGAAGTAAGCCATCATCACATAGCCCGAGAACATTAAGAAGTCTACTGAAGCACTTGATACGATGTCACGGTCTTTACGTGCTGCAAGCATAATGCGGACAGTCAACGTATTCCACTGTGCACAAAGCTTGGTTAAATCCCACGCAAAACGGCGCATGTATTTATTGCGTGCATGTTGACCACAGAATTTTAAAATTTCAGCCGTATAGTCACGAATCACTTTACCTTTAGAGGTCAGTAAAACTTTACGACCAATCAAGTCCAGCGCTTGCACACCCGTGGTACCTTCATACAAAGTTGCAATACGTGCATCACGTGCAATTTGCTCCATGCCCCATTCTTTAATATAACCGTGACCACCATAAACTTGCATACCATGGTTGGCTGCTTCTAAGCCGAGTTCGGTCAGAAAACCTTTTAAAATTGGGGTATAAAATCCTAAATGATCATCTGCTGCTTCAAAAGCGGCTGTATCACCCAGAGTTAAAGCATCCGCCATTTTATCGGCAATTTGTGCAGCATGATAAATCATGGCACGACCACCTTCTGCAATGGCTTTTTGGGTCAGTAACATGCGACGGACATCGGCATGGTGAATAATTGCATCAGCGACTTTTTCAGGATCTTTCTTGCCTGAAAGGGCACGCATCGACATGCGTTCTTTGGCATAAGGCAGTGCGCCTTGGAAAGACAGTTCCGCATGTGCAATGCCTTGAATCGCTGTACCAATACGTGCGGTATTCATAAAGGTAAACATGGCATGTAAGCCTTTGTTGGGTTCTCCAATTAAATAACCCACAGCATTGTCAAAGTTCAAGACGGCTGTTGCAGAAGCACGAATCCCCATCTTATGTTCAATCGAACCACAAGTCACAGGGTTGCGTTCACCCAGGCTGCTGTCCTCATTCACCAAGAATTTAGGCACAATGAACAGAGAAATTCCTTTGGTACCAGCAGGTGCATCTGGAAGACGCGCAAGTACGATATGAATGATGTTTTCAGTTAAATCTTGCTCACCCGCAGAGATAAAGATTTTGGTGCCTGAAATACTATAAGTGCCATCGGCATTTGGTTCTGCCTTGGTTTTGACTTGACCTAAATCTGTACCACATTGTGGCTCTGTTAAACACATGGTGCCTGACCATGTCCCTGCAACCAAATTCGGCATATACAGATTTTTTTGTTCATCTGTACCAAACTGTAAAATGGTGTTCATACAGCCAACACTTAAGCCTGGGTACATTTGAAATGACCAGTTTGCCGTCCCCATCATTTCTGATTTAATCAGGTTTAAAGATTGCGGTAGGTTCTGACCGCCAAACTCTTCAGGGAAAGACAAACCTTGCCAACCACCTTGGACAAATTGGTCATAGGCTTCTTTAAAACCTTTTGGCGTTTTCACTTCACCATTGTCAAAATGACAGCCTTCTTCATCGCCAGATTGGTTAATTGGAGAGAGTACGTTTTCACAGAAATCCGCTGCACCTTCTAGAATCATGTCTACAGTGTCAGCATCAGCAAGTTCGCCGTTGGATAAAGTTTTGTAATGTGCAGGGTAGTCAAACACTTCATTCATTAAAAAGCGAATGTCGTGTAAAGGAGCTTTATATGCTGGCATGATATTAATCCTAATTTAAAAATAGTTTTGGATTATCTGAATCGATAATTTGATTATTCACATTAGTTATAAAAATACATTGATAGTGTAGCCCAATAAAAATGTCAGAAAGGCTAATTAAGGTAAAAATTGTTATCAAAATATTGTATTTTTTTGCTACAGTATCTGCGGTCTTTTGATCATTTAATCAATTTTCTTGATGTCTTAAAGTATAAATAAATAAGGGGTTTAAAAAAACCTATGCGTTTAAAATATTTAAGTTGCTGTCTTTTAAGTTTGAGCATGGTCGGTTGTTCTCAGCATGTCATAAAATCCAATTCGAATGCATCTTCTTTGGACAATACCTCTTTGGAACAACAAGCGGTCACTGGCGTCAATGCGATGTATGAATATCCGAGTTACGATTATCGCGGTAACATGGGTTTCCAGTTCGATACCAGTAAAGGCAAAGTTACTAGCACTCAACCAGCCTCGAACTCAACACAGAATTTAGACCCTGCCATTCAAAAGCAGTTAGATCAGTACTTAAAACAACAAAAGTTGTCGTTGAGTAAACAAGAAAAGCAGGCCTTGTATGAGGCCATTGTTACGGAACAAAACCCGTATGCTTACAGTAAAGGTTCGGATTCATCGTCCGCGCGCGTTGCTGCTGGTCTCATGAATTTTATGAATGATTTAAAAATTAGCTATGATGGTTCGGTACATTATCGAGACAAAATGGCCTCGTTAAATCTGGTGGCCAAATATCAAAAACCAACGCTACTGGTTGAAGCCAAGCTCCCAATGGTGGTGGATTTTCAAAATTATAAGTTCTATGCCAATTATTTCGCTTTCATGCCGTACTTGGTCAATAAAGACAGTCAGGCATCTTATGCATATCTAGATTTTTCCAAATATAAACAAGATCTTGATCGTGTCAATGTGCCTAAACTGGTCGATTACTTGAAACAGATGAATGCTTTGCCTTATGCACTGGCTGATACTAAACAATTGCAGCGTGTGCATGTTTCAGCATCAGAAAAACAACAGGGCATCCGCAACAAAATCCGCTACCAAGGTGATTTGGGCAATTTAATGCTGCAAATGAGTTTGTTTGAGCAGATTAATAAACCATACCTTACTCAGCGAGTCATGGGCTTGGTTGAAACTGATACCGTCAGTGAAGATGCTTCAACTGTAGCAGAAGAGGCCGCAAAAGCTGCAGAAGCGGCGGGTGTAGCAAGCAGTGAATTAGTAAGTGCACAAGCCTATGCATCTTCAGAGCGTGTAGCAACCTTAATTAATTATCGTTTGGATGAGTTGCTCTATTCAGGACAAGATGCAGCAGATGAGGTGGTTGAGGCTGAAGAAGCAAGTTGTGGGGGGGATCAGATCACCTGCGATATCGCTGAATCCGCGTATACTGATGCTGAGGATGCCGTCGAAACCGATGTAGATGCCCGTGCAGTCGATGCGGATGCAGAAGATGTTGCAGTTGCTGCAGCATCATCAAGTCAACTTTTATCGGAACAGGCATGTGAAGCGTTGTTGGGCAGTAAAAAGCATCTCGCAATTGGTGATGTGACTTACTGTCAAGATATGTACGGCGTCAAGTTGCTACAACCAGCACAAGGCAATGCGAAATCAACAGCTTCCGCTTCTGCACTGGAGCAAAAAGTGTTGGCGATGCAAGAGGTACAGCATATTTTTGAACCTTATGTCAGCGATCAATTAACCGATGTGCAGGCGTTTAAAGCGCTTTGGATCAAGCACCAACCTGAAATTCAGGCTGCTTTAGCGGAAAGTGGGCAGGCTATGCCAGTCACTATTGATGTGGCGTTGGATAATCAAGGTCGTGCAGTAGATTTGGCATATCAATTACAATTTGCTGATGAGAGCATTGGTAACTTCGGTATCAATCTCGATATGCAAGTTTCGAATTATGGACATGCCACACCGATTGATAAAAAAGCATTACGCGATGCCAAATCGGTTGAGGAAGTCACCAAAGGCTCAATGTTAGAAAATATAGTGACTGGCTTTACCAAGTCTTTAGGCATGTCTGAAAGTGCTGTGGATGGGGAGCAGACAGATCGTTTGAGCTTCGATCAGCAGTTGTCGGACTTGGCAGAAAAAACCTTTGCAAACACGGGTTCTTATATTAAGACCTACCAATCCGTCTTTGTCTTGATGTTGTCTGCAAACCGTCCTGAAGTGGTGAAGCACTATAGCAATAGTGAATTAAACGAAATTGCAGAAGTCTATGCTTACCGTTTCAATGACCGTTTAGAAGAACCGAAAGGCAAAGCGTTAACACGCTTAAATGCACTCAAAGACAAGCATAAATTGCTTGAGCCAGACCAGTTTGATGAGTTGGGCTATAGTGCTGCGCGTATTGTTCAGGAAGCTTCGGAAGGTGCGAAAGAATATCAGGCATGGAACAAGCGAATTCAGCAGTACAAAACGCCGCAAGCCATCTTTGCAGATTATTATATTGAGTTATTTAAGGATGACTATGAGCTCAATGCTGAGCAAACTACCAATTTAAAAAGTGCGGCAGCCGTACTGGGTCAAGCATTTGCCGATGATCGTAAAAATAAACTTTCGGAAAAATCCATTGCCAAGTTAAGCAAAGACCACGATGGCTTCATGGATTATGATCTGTATGAAAAAGCCTATGTGGATGTGGTTAATCACCTGAAATAAAGCGATAGATCAAAAAAAGGCCAACCCCAGTCGGTTGGCTTTTTTATTTGTTTTGGTTATTGAGTGATTAAAGGAAATCTTTTAACTCAGGCTTCACTCCATTCCAAATTGAAAAGGCTTCAATGGCTTGTCCGACTAACATGCCAAACCCTTCAGAACTTGGAATACCGCGTGCTTTGGCTTGATCAAGAAAACTGGAGGGTTTGCCGTAGGCCATTTCGTAGGCATGCTGAAAGATCAGTTGTTCTGGAAGGATTAAGGCTTCACCACTCAAACTGGCAGAAGTGGCATTAATTACCAAATCAAATTCTCCAGTTAATGCGGTGAGCGCTGTTGCACTGAGCTCAGCTTGCGGGACATGCTGCTGTAAATCTGTCACCAGTTGTTCTGCCCGAGCTAGGGTACGGTTGGCAATCACGATTTTTTTCGCGCCTGCTTGTACCAAAGGATAGATTACACCACGTGTTGCTCCACCTGCACCTAAAATTAAGATGCGACTTTGTGTGAGTGACCAACCCAAAGCATGGATGGCATCGACCAGACCTTGACCATCGGTATTGTCGCCATAGAGTATGCCATCTTGCATCCATAGCGTATTGACGGCTTTGGCAATTTTGGCTCGCTCGGTCAGTACCTGACATTGCGCAAAGGCTTGCTCTTTAAATGGAACAGTGACATTCATACCACAGCCACCTTGAGCGAAAAAATCTTGCACACTGGCTTCAAAGCCATCTAGAGGGGCTAGGCGTTTGCTGTAATGGAGATCGATGCCTGTTTTTGCTGCAAAGGCATGATGAAGTTCAGGGGAACGAGACTGTTCAATCGGGTTGCCGATGACAGCGAATTGTTTGCTCATCGCACAAAATCCATGTGAGAAATGCCGTTCAATATACGGCAAATTGCACTCAGGCTAAAGCGTTAACCCATTTTTTCTGGGGTGGAAATCAAGTGCTTATGGATTACAAATATTGTGAATTGTATCAAAGATGAGTTTTGCAGTGGTCAGGGCTAAGCCAATCGCTGCAAGTACGGCAATACTGATCGAAGTATTATCATTGAACGCACTTTCAGAAAAAATAGTCGTACTGATTGAGCTGAGTAAGACAATAGTAAAGCAGAAAAAAACCATGATGGTTGAACTAACTCTTTTTGTGAACATGTTAGAGACCTTAGATGACGGCACAGAACGATACGAGATTTTCATGTCATTAAAATGAATATATTAAAAATACCTTCTTTTAGTTTACGTATTTTTAAACCGTAAAGAGTGCGAATGCTGTTTTAAAGCTGTGACAGTATTTTTGATAAATGCAAAGAATAGACCTTTTTTGTAGAAGACATTCTACGGGGAGTCTGTAGGGAAATATACCAATCTAACCTATAAGTCGCCCTGATCTGGTAAAAAAGGGCGTACTTAAGGTGTCAAAATTGTAAGTGCGTGTGTCTATTTGCGTAGATTGAGCCAATCTTGAGGTTTTAAATAATAATCCGTGAGTTTTTTCTCGGCAGAGTCTGCCTCCCATTCAGGGCGATATGACCAACCAGCTAAATTAGGCAAACTGACCAAAATCGATTCAATTCGTCCACCTGTTTGTAGTCCAAATAATGTGCCACGGTCATAAACCAGATTGTATTCTACATAACGACCACGACGGTAAAGCTGGAATTCACGTTGTGCTTCAGTATAAGGTTTATCTTGATTCTTTTGGAAAATTGGCAAGATAGCGTTTAGGTAACCATTGCCCACGGCTTGAATGTAGTTAAAACAGGTTTCAAAGTCCCATTGATTTAAATCATCAAAGAATAAACCACCAACACCGCGTTGTTCATCACGATGCTTTAAATAGAAATAGTCATCACACCATTTTTTATGCTCGGCATAGACACCCTCGCCAAATGGAGCACATAAGTCATACGCCGTTTGATGCCAAGACCGTACATCTTCATCATTAGGATAAAATGGGGTGAGATCAAAGCCCCCTCCGAACCACCAAATCGGGTCTTGTCCTTCAGGCTCCGCTACAAATAAACGAACATTGGCATGTGAAGTCGGCACATTGGGGTTTTTAGGATGAATCACTAAAGACACGCCCATGGCTTGCGCTTTTGCACCTGCAATCGAAGGATGACGTTCGGTGGCAGAAGCAGGCAGTTTGGAAATGTTGATGTGTGAGAACATCACGCCGCCTTTTTCAATCACTGTACCATTTTGTAATACGCGTGAACGTCCGCCACCGCCTTCAGGGCGTTGCCAATCATCAATCACAAATTCAGCGGTTCCACCACCAGCACGTTCTTGTTGTTCTAGACTGGCGCAAATACGGGCTTGTAAATCGAGAAGAAAATCACGAACACGTTGAATATCTGTGGACGTTGGATGCTGCATCTCAACCCTCTAAAAAGAATAATAAAAGTTGTCTTAACGTGTAACATAAAATCATAAAAAACTTAAGGATTTTTTCTTATTTGGGTGAGTGGAGTTGTGTGTTTAAAGGGGAGTATCTATCTGATCTCATAGAAATTATCCCGACTAAAAGGCTAGGTTGAATTCTGAATTTAAGCTCCGCACAATAGGAGGCTCAAGCCTGTTGTATCAGGCAGAGATTCTGATGGGGCATCCATGACTCAAGCCAATTCCCTTATTCAAAAGTACAATGTTGCAGGTCCACGCTATACCAGTTATCCAACTGTGCCGTATTGGGAAGAGCAAGATTTTAGTTTGGCGCAATGGAAGCAAAGCCTAAAACGGGCATTTAATGAATCTAATGCCCGCGAAGGCATGAGTTTGTATATCCATCTGCCATTTTGTGAAAGTCTATGTACCTTTTGTGGATGCCATAAACGCGTCACCAAAAAGCATGAGATGGAACAGCCTTACATCCAAGCGGTGTTAAAAGAATGGGACCTGTACTGTCAATTATTGGTGGAAAAACCCATCATCAAAGAAATTCATTTGGGTGGTGGCACACCGACTTTCTTTTCGGTCGAACATTTAACCCAACTGATTCAAGGCATTTTGGCGCAAGCGGAAATCGCGGAAGAGTATGAATTTAGTTTTGAAGGGCATCCGAACAATACCACGCGAGAACATTTACAAGCCTTGTACGACTTGGGCTTTCGCCGTGTTAGTTATGGGGTGCAGGATTATAACGAAAAGGTGCAAAAAGCCATTCATCGCATTCAACCCTTTGCCCATGTCCAACAAGTGACGCAGTGGGCACGGGAAATAGGTTATACCTCTATCTCGCATGATTTGGTGTTTGGTTTGCCTTTTCAAGATTTAGCCGATGTATTACACACCATTGATCAAACCAATCTGTTACGTCCAGATCGCTTGGCATTTTATAGTTATGCGCATGTGCCTTGGATTAAGGGCAACGGACAACGCGGTTTTAAAGATCAGGATGTACCGAAAGATGACTTAAAGCGTCAGCTCTATGAAGAGGGCAAGAAAAAACTGCTGGCACAAGGATATTATGAAATTGGGATGGATCATTTTGCTTTGTCGCACGACAAAATGTATCAAGCCTTTCAACAAGCTAATTTGCACCGTAATTTTATGGGGTATACCTCATCGAAAACCCAAGTCATGATTGGTTTGGGGCTGTCATCCATCAGTGATAGCTGGTACAGCTTTGCGCAAAATGAAAAGACTTTAGAAGATTATTACGCACGTTTAGAACAGAATGAAATCCCTGTCTATCGTGGGCATATCTTAACCCAAGAAGACTTGGTCATTCGGCAACATATTCTGAATTTAATGTGTACCTTTACGACGTCATGGCAGGATCAAGCTCAGACATTTCCTGAATTACCGCAGGTGTTACAACAACTGGAAGAAATGCAAAAAGATGGTTTGTTAACGATTGAAGCCGATCACATACAGATTACCGAGCAAGGCAAACCTTTTGTTCGAAATATTTGTATGGCGTTTGATTTACGTTTAAGTCGGAAAATGCCGAATAATCGTATTTTCTCAATGACCATCTAGTTGATTTTAGTGTTGTTGTTGGTTGGAAAGTGTACGAACAAATAAGGTAAGGATGACTTAAAAGTCATCCTTTTTATACATGTGTGCCATGCGTTCATGTTTAGTTTTTAAATAATCTTCATTGAACGGATTTAAACCCACAGTGAGCGGCACGCGATCAATCACATTAATGCCAAGATCGGTTAATGCTTTAATTTTGAGTGGATTATTGGTCACTAAGCGGACTTCTTTAATATTCAGATGATCCAACATAATGCTACACATATCATAACGACGTGCATCAGCAGGTAAATTCAGCATGAGGTTGGCATCAACGGTGTCATGTCCTTGATCTTGCAGGGCATAGGCACGTATTTTATTAGTAAGACCAATGCCACGACCTTCCTGACGCAAGTAGAGAATGACGCCTTGTCCCACTTCATTAATCAGTTTTTGCGTGGCTTGTAATTGTGGGCCACAGTCACATTTTAATGAGGCGAAAGCATCGCCAGTCAAACATTCCGAGTGAATACGAACCAATACTGGACCCGTTGGCGGTGTATCGAGTCCTTTAGAGAGCGCCACATGTTCTTCACCCGTTTTCGGGTCTTGGAAGACCGTAATTTTAAATTCACCAAAAGCAGTGGGAAGGCGAGACGTTGCGACAAATTCTATAGGCACTGTTTAACCCGTTAAATAGTTTATAAATTGACTAAAGTATAGCGTAATGCTTGGACATTAGTAGAATAGTCACGTTGAAAATGTGTGCAAGATTTTCTTTTTTGTAGAAAGCGAACGATAATAGTTGATAAATAGCTATATTATTCAGGATAATCTAGGCACCAAAAAACGCCAATTGAGTTTTGTACTCAAGTACGCATCGCCAGAAATGTGGCTGATTGAAGGTGATATCATCCCACGATGATCGAGTAACCCATTTACCTAGCTTAGGATTTGCCAGGCTTTAGAAGGCTTTGCCACATATGTTGTATACAGAAATACCAACTCAACGCCCTGTAACACCGTTGCTGGATACGATCGATCATCCACAACAACTGCGTTTGCTCGCGCGTGATCAACTACCACAAGTGGCGGATGAGTTACGTCAATTTATTTTGTATGCAGCTGGGCAAAGCGGCGGACATTTTGGCGCAAACTTGGGTGTCATTGAGCTAACAGTTGCTCTGCATTATTGTTTTAACACGCCAGATGATCGCCTAATTTGGGATGTGGGTCATCAAGCCTACCCGCATAAAGCTTTAACAGGTCGTCGTGAGCTACTAACGACCATTCGGGCTAAAGATGGTTTGGCGGCATTTCCTGCGCGTGAAGAATCGATTTTTGATACCTTTGGTGTCGGGCATTCTTCTACTGCAATTTCAGCGGGGCTGGGGATGGCCTTAGCACGTCGTTACCAACAAAATCCTTGCGATGTGGTCGCGATTGTGGGTGATGGTGCAATGACTGCTGGAATGGCCTTTGAAGCCATGAATGATGCAGTTGCTCACAATGCTGACTTGATGGTGGTGCTCAACGACAACGATATGTCGATTTCATGCAGTACAGGTGGTTTTGCCAAGCATTTGGCTGCCATTTGGGAGAGTGGTCAGTCGGTACATATTTCAGAACAAGGTGAAGCCTATGTTCAGCCGCATCCAAAATGGTCGTACAATTCACGGTTGCATCAATCCGCAACGGAAGCTGCGGACAATCTATTTAAAGCGATTGGTTTTGATTATTTCGGACCCTTTGATGGTCATAATGTCAAAGAATTGGCACATGTATTTGAAGCTTTGAAAAAGCGTAGTGGCCCACGTTTAATTCACGTTTATACCAAAAAAGGCAAAGGCTTTGCAGCTGCCGAAGCAGAACAAATTAAATACCATGCCATTAGCAAAATAAATGCCAAGGTAACGCCGCAAACCGCGCCTAAATATTCAGATGTATTTGGTCAATGGTTGTGTGACCAAGCTGCACAAGATTCGCGTTTACTGGCAATTACACCTGCCATGTGTGAAGGTTCTGGCATGGTCAAGTTTGCGCAGCAATATCCAGAACGTTTCTTTGATGTGGCGATTGCGGAACAGCATGCGGTGACTTTAGCTGCGGGCATGGCCTGTGAAGGTTTAAAACCTGTAGTCGCGATTTATTCGACTTTCTTGCAGCGCGGTTATGATCAGTTGATTCATGACGTGGCATTACAAAATTTGGATGTGACGTTCGGTATTGACCGTGCAGGTCTGGTGGGCGAGGATGGCCCGACCCACGCAGGTGCCTATGACTATGCCTTTATGCGTACTGTACCGAATATGGTGATTATGGCGCCGAAAGATGAAAATGAATGTCGTCAAATGTTGCATACCGCCTATTTATATCCAGGACCCGCTGCGGTACGTTATCCGCGAGGCAATGGTTTAGGGGTGGAAATACAACAACACATGACTGAGCTTGAAATTGGCCGCGCTGAAATTGTTTTGCAATTGAATGAAAATGCCGATGAACAAATCAGTATTTTGGCCTTTGGTAGTCGTGTTGCCGCATCTGTAGAAGCGGCACATCGTCTGGCACAGCAACTGGATGTTGGTGTGCGTGTGGTCAATATGCGCTTTGTGAAACCTTTAGATGAACAGATGTTGTCAAGCTTGGCCGATCAAACACAATTGTTTGTCACCGTGGAAGAACATGCGGTGATGGCTGGTGCGGGTAGTGCAGTCAATGAATATTTGGCACAAGCACAGATTGTTAAGCCGATGCTGAATTTAGGTTTGGCAGATAACTTTATGCATCAGGCAACACATAATCAGATGTTGCAGCAAGCAGGCTTGGATGCACAAGGCATTGTTAAATCAATAGAATCTGTATGGTTAAAGCTTGTGCAAAATATAAGCTAATCAAAAGCTAAATTTCCGAAACATTTTTTCCCTAAAAGCACTTATATTTGTTAAGATATAAGGGCTTTTATGCATTATTCTTTAATCAATATCTTCAAATTTGTAGTGGGTGTTCAATGGAACCTATGGTGGTGATGGCTGCGCGTGCGGCTCAAACAGTCGGTCAAGAGCTTTTAAAAGCGCATCAAAATCGTCATAAACTTGATCTACAAGTCGAAGAAAAAGGAATTGATGGACCAGTAACGCGTGTAGACCGTTATTTGGAACAATTGACCATCGATACGCTACGTAAAAGCTATAAAAACCACAGTTTCCTTGGTGAAGAGTTTGGTCTTCAAGAAGGCAAAGGTCACGACGCAGATTGGTGTTGGATCATTGACCCACTTGATGGCACCTTAAACTTCATTAACGGTGTTCCTCATTTCTGTATCTCTATTGCAGTTCAACATAAAGGCATTACTCAACACGGCGTAATTTACGACCCTGTGAAAGATGAATTGTTCTCTGCAAGTCGTGGTCGTGGTGCCATGATGAACCAACGTCGTATTCGTGTAAATGTGAAAGACAGCCTTGAAAATACATTCATGTCTGTGGGACATGCTTACCGCGCAAAACGTAATGGTGAAGTGATTTCTTATGCAAAAAATCATTTTGCTTCATTGTTAAATGTAACTGAAGCTGGTGCGCAATACCGTCGTACAGGTTCAGCAGCATTAGATTTGGCGTATGTAGCAGCGGGTCGTTTTGATGCTTATTTCGAACTCGGCTTAAAGCCTTGGGATATCGCAGCAGGCGAGTTGATTGTGAAAGAAGCGGGCGGTACTGTGGTTGATGCGCGTGGTGGCAGCGACTCTATGGAAAATGGTCAAGTACTTGCATGTTCAATGAAAATGTTAAAACCATTAATGCAGGCTGTAGTGCCAGCATGGGGCGAAGCTGCAAAGTAGTCGAATGATGACGTGATCAAGTGCTGATAAAAAAAGCTCTCAAAATTGAGGGCTTTTTTTTATATAGAATTCCAAGGCTTAATTGCATCTTTGAATAATATTTTGTAAAAAAATAGTAAAAGTCGATTAAAATAGGTGACTTTTAAAAATATGCTGTTATAATCTCGCCACGCACTAAATTTCGTTCATTACCTGAACATTCTCTTCTATCATTGTGTATGCGCGTCCGGTCCAAAGAGAGGACATTATTTCGCGCCCCACCCAATCGCTTAAGCGATTCCTTCAGGTTGCGGCTGTAATCAAATGTGCGTTATACGCATCGTCGTTCTCGGATCGCCGCTGATTCTATATTTTCAGCGATTATTGCTGTGCCGCTTTTTGCCGATGTCCATCAGACCATATATTTAATGGAGCACCCATTTTTCGGGTGAAATACTCTATGAGCAAAACTTTTGCTGATTTTCCTTTACATGAATCGTTACAACAAGCTTTACAAAGCCTAGGTTTTACTTCTCCTACGCCTGTACAGGAACAATCGATTCCTGCAGCTTTAGAAGGTAAAGACCTTTTAGTATCTAGCCAAACAGGTTCAGGTAAAACTGCGGCGTTCTTACTTCCAACGTTAAACGCACTTGCAGCCCAAGAGACTTTCGTTCCGTTCAAAGAACGTATGAAAGCAATTACTCAACCAAATATTTTGGTTCTTTGCCCAACTCGTGAGTTGGCGCAGCAAGTAAGCCAAGACGCGATTGGATTTGTTCGTCACATGAAAGGTGCACGTATTGCAGCGATCATGGGTGGTATGCCGTTTGGTAAGCAAATCCAACAGTTAAAAGGTGCACAAGTTGTTGTTGCAACACCAGGTCGTTTACTTGACTTGGTGAATCGTCGTCAAATTAAATTAGACCAAGTTGATGCGCTTATTGTTGACGAAGCAGACCGTATGCTTGATTTAGGTTTCTCTGAAGACTTAGAAGCAATCAGCGATCTTGCTGCAAACCGTAAACAGACTTTAATGTTCTCTGCAACATTTGCTGGTCGTATCATTACACTTGCTGAACGCATGATGAATGATCCACAACGTATTGCAATCGAAACTGGTCACTCTACAAACACTGACATCACTCAAACTTTGCATTGGACTGATGGCTTTGAACACAAGAAAAAATTACTTACTCATTGGTTAAACGCTGAAGACGTTGATCAAGCTGTAGTATTTGCTTCTACTCAAGAAGACACAGATATGTTGGCTGAAGAACTTGCTGAAGCAGGTTTATCAGTTGTAGCGCTTCATGGTGCTATGCCACAAACTGTACGTAACCGTCGTTTACGTAGCATTCGTGAAGGTCGTGCAAAAATCTTAGTTGCAACAGACGTTGCTGCTCGTGGTCTTGACGTACCAACAATTTCTCACGTAATTAACTTTGGTCTTCCTATGAAGAACGAAGATTATGTACACCGTATCGGTCGTACAGGTCGTGCGGGTCGTACAGGTAAAGCAATTACACTTGCAACTTACCGTGAACGCGGCAAGATCCGTGCTTTAGAAGACTTCTTAGATGCTCGTTTAAACGTATCTGAGATTGAAGGTCTTGAGCCATCTCCACCTCCTGCACGCGGTAGTCGTGATGGCGGCGGTCGTGGTCGTGATGGCGGTGGTCGTGGTCGTGGCGGTTTCGGCGGTGGTCGTGGTCGTGATGGCGGTGGTCGTAGCCGTTTTGAAGGCGAAAGCAATTTTAAACGTCGTGAAGGCGGTGATGATCGTCCACGTCGTAGCTACGATGACAAACCACGTGGCGAACGTCCTGCTTTTGGCGGTGAAGAGCGTCCACGTCGTGAGTTTAATAATGATCGTCCACGTCGTGAAGGCGGTTTCGGTGATCGTCCACAACGTTCTTTTGATGACCGTCCAAAGCGTGATTTTGGTGATCGTCCAGCGCCACGTCGTGAAGGCAGTTTCGGTGATCGTCCGCAACGTTCTTTTGATGACCGTCCAAAGCGTGATTTTGGTGATCGTCCAGCGCCACGTCGTGAAGGTGGTTTCAACGATAAGCCACGTTTTGAGTCGAATGATGACAACCGCGGTAACCGTGTAGACTACAAACCACGTCGTGAAGGTTCTTTTGGTGACCGTCCTAAACGTGATTTTGGTGATCGTCCAGCACCACGTCGTGAAGGTGGTTTTGGCGACCGTCCACAACGTTCGTTTGGTGATGACCGTCCAAAACGTACTTTCGGTGGTGAAGATCGTCCTAAGCGCACTTTCGGTGGTGAAGACCGTCCAAAGCGTGAATTTAATTCAGATCGTCCACGTACTGAAGGTGGTTTTGACCGCCCACGTCGTAAGTTCAACGACTAAGTCATACCTTCTAAAAAAACCAGCGCATTTGCGCTGGTTTTTTTATGCTTAACGATTTTGTTTATTGTTTAAAAAATGTATACTAAGTCAAATTTATGTTGAAATATGACAAATATGAATAACAATATAGAACAACAACCTATGTTAGGGTATTCGCTAAAAGAGGTGGTTATGCCTTATCTGAGTTTTATTCTTTTTATGAGCAATCTGATCTATTTCTTTTACGCTCAATTTATATAACACAGCGTTCTAATTTTTATGCTGTGTGAGTAGTTTCATATAATTAAAATGACAGAATCAAAAAAACAAATTGCACACAGTTTACCCGACGCAACTAGGTAACATTTTATAGTTCAATCCTTTATAGTATGCGTGCTGGAAAATTGCAGGAACTTTCTCCGCTATGAATAATCAAGCACCCCTTGAAAATTCAGCTTTGATTGAAGTCAAAGATCTGAGTTTTAAGCGAGGGGAACGAATCATTTATGAACAAGTCAGTCTGAAGATTCGACGTGGTCAGATTACCGCCATTATGGGGCCATCTGGAACAGGTAAAACTACACTGCTACGTTTAATTGGGGGACAATTGACCCCAGATCATGGGCAAGTGCTACTTGACGGTAAAGATATTGGGCAGATGTCGCGGCATGAGTTGTTTGCGGCACGGGCGCGTATGGGTATGTTGTTTCAAAGCGGTGCTTTATTTACCGATATGAGCGTTTATGAAAACGTTGCATTTCCTTTGCGTGCACATACCCAATTACCTGAGCATTTGATTGCAGAATTGGTCGCACTAAAGTTGGAAGCGGTAGGGTTGCGTGGAACAGAGCAACTCATGCCTTCTGAGCTTTCGGGTGGGATGAACCGACGTGTAGCATTGGCACGTGCCATTGCATTAGACCCAGAATTAATTATGTATGATGAGCCTTTTGCTGGTCAGGACCCGATTGTTAAAGGGGTGCTCACGCGATTAATTCGTTCTTTGCGTGAGGCATTAGAGCTAACCACAATTATTGTATCGCATGATGTGTCAGAGACCCTCTCCATTGCAGATTATATTTATGTCGTTGCAGAAGGGAAGGTGCAAGGTGAAGGCACACCAGCAGAGTTGCAAGCCAATGCATCGCCATTTGTACGTCAGTTTCTTACGGGGGCTGCTGAAGGTCCTGTAGAGTATCAGTTTAGTCATCAAGCGTATTTGGCAGGCGAGGTTGGTTCATGAATGCTATTGCCTCATTAGGTAGACGCGTTATTCAAAGTGTTCAGGGTGTCGGTGTTGCAACCATTATGTTGTTGCAAATTCTATGCTCCATGCCGACATGGTTAGGCGTCAAACTGTTTGTTTACCAAATGTACCGTGTCGGGGTGATGTCCTTACTGATTATTTCGGTGTCAGGTTTGTTCATCGGTTTGGTTTTAGGCCTACAAGGTTATTCCATTTTGGTCAACATTGGTTCAGAAGCCATGTTGGGTACCATGGTGTCGTTAACCCTATTGCGCGAATTGGCCCCTGTGGTTGCAGCATTATTGTTTGCTGGGCGTGCAGGTTCTGCACTGACCGCAGAAATTGGGTTAATGAAAGCCACTGAACAATTATCCAGTATGGAAATGATCGGGGTTGATCCCTTAAAACGTATTGTTTCACCACGTTTATGGGCTGGGATTTTTAGCTTGCCGATGTTGAGTGTGGTGTTTGCTGCAATTGGTATTATTGGCGGTAAAATGGTCGGCGTAGATTTTCTGGGCGTAGATGAAGGTTCTTTCTGGAGTGGCATGCAAAGTAATGTGCAATTCTATAAAGATATCTTTAATGGCACGATTATTAAGAGTATTGTTTTTGCCATTTTGTGTACTTGGATTGCGGTCTATCAAGGTTATACCTGTGTACCGACATCGGAAGGCATTGCGACATCCACAACGCGTACCGTGGTGTATTCATCGCTTTGTGTATTAGGTTTTGATTTTGTGTTGACTGCGGTCATGTTCGGAGGGGTTTAATGAAATCACGTGCAAGTGAGCTGGCCGTAGGATTATTTGTCATTGTCTTCGGTGTTGCATTGTTTTTCTTGGCAATGAAAGTGAGTGGCTTAGTTGGCACCAACTTACGTGATGCGTATAGCATGACGGCACAATTTGATAATGTGAATGGCTTAAAGCCTCGAGCTAAAGTTACCATGAGTGGTGTGACCATTGGTCGTGTGACGGATATTACCTTAGATCCTGTTACGCGTTTGGCAACCGTGCATTTTGAGTTGGATGGTAAGTTAACGTCTTTTAATGCAGAGCAGTTGAAGACGGTTGAAACCAATGCGTTGGATGAGTTGCGCTATAGTACAGAATATACGGAAGCTACACCAGCGAAACAAAAAGAAATGGAACAGCAACTTATTGCGAACATGAAATCCATCACCAGTATTGATGAAGATGCTTACATAATGGTGGCAACCAATGGTTTGTTGGGTGAGAAGTATTTGAAAGTTGTTCCGGGTGGTGGCTTGAATTATGTTAAGCGCGGTGCATCCATTGCCAATACTCAAGGTACGATGGATCTTGAAGATTTGATTAGTAAATTTATTACAGCAGGTGCAGGTAAGTCATCGACTCCATCGGCAGAAGCTGAGGCACCAACTGACAAAACAGATGCTGAACCAGCATTTGTTGAATAATTGAAAGAGGAATTTAGAAGTGAATATGTTGTTGAAACAAACATTAACGGCAAGCATTTTATCAACCATGATTGCAGGTACTGCATTTGCTGCGCCAGCTGAAGCTCCTCCTGCATTTATTAAGCGTGTGGCGGATGGTTTAATTGGTCGCTTAAAAGCAGACCATGCAAAATTGCAAAATAACCCAACGGCAGTAAAAGCCATTGTACGTCAAAACTTAGACCCGTATGTGGATTCACAAGCGTTCACTCGTATTGTCATGGGGACTTATGCAACCAATCAGTACAGTACAGCGGCACAACGTGCACAGTTTGAAAAGAACTTTCGCGAAACACTGATTGAAAATTATGGCACTGCATTTGCGAAATTCAGTAACCAAACCTACACTGTTCGCCCTTATAAAGCGACTGGTAGCGCTAACCCTGTTGTGACCATTGACTTTAATAACAACGGTGAAAAGATTCCTGTATCGTTCCAGTTGGCGGATAAAGGTAGCCAATGGAAGATTCGTAACATTAATGTATCGGGTATTGATTTAGGTCTACAATTCCGTAATCAGTTCGCAGCGACAGTTAAACGTAATGGTGGTAATCTGGATAAAGCGATTGCTAACTTTGAACCAGATGCTGATGCAGCTGTAAAGAAAAAATAAGATAGGTGAAAGGTGATTAGTCTCGTCAATCAGGAATTACAGGTCACTGGAAAAATAGATTATGACAATGCTGAACAATATTATCAGCAGGGTTTGGCATTGATTCAGAAACAACCCTTGCCTATGGTGGTAAATTTGGCACAGTTACAACAAGGAAGTACCTTGGCTTTAGCTGTGTTGGTGCGTTGGTTGCGCCAAACGCCACATGCACAAGGTTTACAGTTTAAGGCTGTGCCTGAGAAAATGATGAAGATTATTCAGGCTTGTCATCTGCAAGATGATCTGCAGATCATCTAAAAAAAGCACCGCAATTGCGGTGCTTTTTTTATGTTGAATCTTATGCTCAAAAAGACGATATTCTGTTGCACATCGCTGATCACACCATGCAAAAAATAATATTCAGATCCATTTTTTCCAGCGGAAGTAAATCAGCGGGCCGATAAAGAAGCCGACAATAATCATGCTGACGGCTATAAAGCTGGTGGTGCCGTGGGCAAAAGGTAAAACATCTGTATTCATACCATAGATACTGGCAACCAACATTGGGGGTGCCAACATACTCGGTAAAATCGAGAAGCGACGAATGGTGTCATTCTGTTCAGTATTAATGAATCCTGATGTGGTATCTAGCAAGAAGCGTACTTTCTGGAACAAGAAGGCATCATGTTCGACTAGTGAGCGTACATCTTCACTCAACTCTCGGATGTCTGCATCATAGATATGACTGCCTAGGGCACGCGGACGGGATAAAAAGGTCAGTACACGACGTAAGTCAATCAAACAGAGTTGTGCCTTACCCAACATATCTTCTAATTGTGCCAGTCGGGTAATCATGTCATCAAGGTCGAGAATTTGTTCACGATGACGGTTATTCAGTACCTCTGTGGAGTATTTTTCCAAGTCCTTGTGGATATCTTCTAAGATATCCGCAAGCTCATCCAGTTTGGCTTCGAGTAAACCTAACAGGACCCAAGTCGGGTCTTTATAGTCAATTTCGTAGTCATTGCGACGTGCGCGTGCGCGAAAGGCACGGAAAGCCACCAGCTTTTCACCACGCAGAGTAAACAAACGCTCTCTATGCAAAATAAAAGCGACGGTTTGTACTGTGGCTAAAATACTAGAATTATCATCTGCCTCACCATCCACCTGATAATTTTTATTTTTCGTTAAAAAATACGTGCTGATATGCAAAATACCATCATCATCACGGTAGAATCGGGCAGATGAAGAGATGTCTTCTAATGACTTTAATGTAGGTAGGTTTTGATCATACGCATCTAAAACCCATTGCTGTTCTTCTTGTGAAGGTGCAATGAGATCGACCCAGACCAATTCTGGGTGTAAATCAAAACCGCCATTAATGGTGGCATCTTCTAAACTACCGCGCTCTGTGGCGTAAAAGGCTTCAAGCATGGATGTCTTTTCTCCCTTACGCAGTATGGGTTAAATCGATGGGTGTATTTTAGACAAGGATTTCATGAAAAACACTGCTTGGATTGCTAATTTATGAAAAAATCTCCATCTAGTTTACTTTCGCGGTATGACAAGATCATAACATGGTGAAATAATGACACATTCTATTGCAGTTTTTTGTGGTTCAGCCGTTGGTACAGACACAATTTTTTTAGAAACAGCGCGTCATGTTGGCAAAACTTTGGCTCAGCAGGGTAAAACACTGGTCTATGGTGGTGGGCGTTCGGGTTTGATGGGGGTCATTGCAGATAGTGCCTTGCAGGCGGGTGGACGAGTGATTGGGGTTATTCCGCATGCCTTGGTGGATCGTGAGTTGGCACATCCTGATTTAACGGAACTGCATGTGGTGAAAAACATGCATGAACGTAAAACTAAAATGTCCGAACTTTCCGATGCATTTATTGCATTGCCAGGGGGAGCGGGAACTTTAGAAGAGATTTTTGAGCAATGGACTTGGGCACAATTGGGCATTCATCTCAAACCGTGTGCCTTTTTAAATGTCCACGGCTTTTATGATGACCTGATTAAATTCATCAACTTAACGACCGAAAAAGGCTTTACGCATTCACGTTTCACAGAGACCTTAATTGCTGAAAACTCAGTTGAAGCGATTCTACAGCAGTTTGATGTATTTACTGCACCTACCCCGAAATGGGGTATGAGCGAGCAGCAAGACTTGGTGAAACACGGCTAATGAAAAAAATTACTGTCGCTGCGGGTATTGTGTTGAATACACAACAGCAGTTGTTATTGGTGCGTAAGCACAATACTCATTTTTTTATGCAGGTGGGTGGCAAGCTAGAACCAGATGAAGCGCCTGAAGATTGTATCTTGCGTGAAATCGCGGAAGAAATTGGTTGTCAGGCGAAAATTATTCAGTACGTTGGACGTTTTGAAACCGCTGCGGCCAATGAACCCGATCATTTATTGATAAGCCATGTATTCCATGTGGAGCTAGACACTGCACCACAAATTGCGGCTGAAATTGCAGAACTGAAATGGATTGATTGGGATGAACAAACGACGCCATTGGCCCCGTTGACTCGAGAAATTGTGTTGCCGTGGGTGCGTGAGCAATTCAAAACTCAAGCATAGTGCATTTGATCTGAGTGGCCGTTTAAAATTTGGCGAAGGTCAGGCTTGAGCTGCTGCAATACAGACCGCTTCAATTTTTCGGCAGCCCAATTCGGCAAGTGCTCGTTCTAAGGTTTTGAGCGAGCTACCTGTCGTCACTACATCATCCAGCATTAACACGCGACGATAACGCAGAGCATTTGTCGGGGCAATTTTAAATTGCTGTTCGATTTGATCCAGCCGTTCTAAACGGCTTAAGCCTTTTTGTGCATGTTGATGCTGCCGTTGAATGGGTTGCCAGACTGGAATGTTTAAGTGTTGTCCCAAACGTTGTGCCAGAATGATACTTTGGTTATAACCCCGTTCGGCTAAGCGCTGAGTCGAAATCGGCATAGGGACAATCGCCTGAATTTGTCGATATTCGAGCTGTTTCAGCAGTCCAGTCAGCAAGATTTGAAAATGTAGTTGTTGCTCGTATTTAAATTGCTGAATCACACGATCAATGGGATAGGCATAATGGCAGGCGACTTGAACCTCAATTTCTTGACGTTGCACGGATTGTTTGAACCAAGGTAAATGGTTCCAGCAATCTTGACAGAGGCTCGCCTGATGACCACGCTCAAGTCCACAAAACTGACATGGGAGTACTGAATGCAGCCATTGCTGAGCGGTAGATAAAAAAGGTTTAAACATAGGCATAGCGCGGGGCTTCTGGCAGCCAGCGTTTAAGTAAAGCATCTGCTTGTATAGGATAGTCTTTCAGGATTTGCTGTGCCACATAATGTGCCTGATTGAGCAAATGATCATCCCGTTCTAATTTGGCAACGCGAAAGCCCATATCTCCCGTTTGTTTGGTGCCGAGTAATTCTCCAGGACCGCGAATTTCTAGATCTTTCTCTGCAATGATAAAGCCATCATTGGTTTCACGCATAATACGTAGCCTTTCTTGTCCATTTTGTGACAGTGGATTCTTATAGAGTAGGGCGCAAAAACTGGCCTTAGCACCACGTCCAACACGACCACGTAACTGATGCAGTTGTGATAAGCCCAGACGCTCGGCATTTTCAATCACCATAATAGAGGCATTCGGCACATCCACGCCGACTTCAATTACCGTGGTCGCAATCAGCAGTTGTAGTTCATTGTTCTTGAATTGTTGCATGACGGCTTGCTTGTCATCGGCTTTCATTTTGCCATGTACCAGTCCGATATTGAGTGTTGGAAAACGGTGTTTAATTTCGGCATAGGTGGCTTCCGCGGCTTGAGCATCTAAAGTTTCCGACTGTTCGACCAATGTACAAACCCAATAGGCTTGTTTGCCTTCGGTGCAATTACTGGCAATCCGTTGTAAGACTTCTTCACGACGGTCCAAAGGGATGGTCACGGTTTGAATCGGGGTTCGACCAGGCGGCAATTCATCAATCACTGAGGTATCCAAGTCCCCATATGCGGACATGGCGAGGGTACGCGGAATCGGGGTTGCGGTCATCACCAGTTGATGTGGCGTGGTTTGCTGTGCACCTTTATTACGAAGTGCCAAACGCTGATCAACCCCAAAGCGGTGTTGCTCATCAATAATCACCAAACCTAATTTATGAAAGGCAACACTGTCTTGGAACAAGGCATGGGTACCGATGACCAGTTGAGCCGAGCCTTGTTGAATTTGTTGCTCTGCCAAGGCACGGGCTTTACCTTTTTGCTTGCCTGATAGCCATGCCACATTTAAGCCTAAAGGTTCAAACCAGCGTTTAAAATTCAAATAATGTTGTTCTGCGAGAATTTCAGTCGGTGCCATTAAGGCAACTTGCCAACCTTCTTCTAAAGCATGACAAGCAGCAAGTGCTGCCACAAGCGTTTTACCTGCACCAACATCGCCTTGTACCAGACGTAACATTGGCTTGTGTTGCTTTAAATCATCGGAGATTTCTTTAGACACGCGCTTCTGTGCTGCGGTCATTTTAAAGGGCAACGCAGCCAGTAATTGTTTGGCAAAGGTTTTACTATTAGTAAACGAGGGGGCTGCAATTTGCTGAATGTAGGCGCGACGGGTCAGCAGGCTGACTTGATGAGCGACCAATTCCTCAAAAATCAGGCGTTGCTGCGCAGGGTGTGAGCCTTGGCTCAACTGCAACATATTGGCATCCAGTGGTGGTTCATGGATGTAATGTAAGGCTTGTTTCAAGGCATAGCCATTGGTGAATTTCTGCGGCAGCAACTCTGGCAAATCATCACTGTGCTGTTTTAAGGCATGTTTAACGTATTCACGCAGCTTGGTTTGGGTCAGTCCATCGGTTGCAGGATAAATGGCTGTGAGCTGAGTTTGTGGTAGAGGCGTATGTTCAGTAATGAGCTGAATTTCAGGATGATACATTTCCAAGCCACGCGCACCGACACGGACTTCACCAAAAACCCGTAAACGGTTGCCCACTTTGCCGCGATCGGTCAGGGCTTTATATAGATGATAAAAGCGTAGCGTGACTTTACCGAGCTCATCATCCAGTAAGATGGCCATGGATTTACGCTTTCCTGGCGGAAAGTCCACTGATTTCACCGTACCTTCGAGCAGATAGCTACGCCCAACCTCCAATTGGTTCATTGGAATGATCGTGCTACGATCTTCATAATCCCGCGGCAGATGAAACAGTAAATCATCCGTGGTGAAAATATTCAGTTTTTCAAGTAATGCAGCAGAGGCACTTCCAACCCCTTGCAATTGTTGGACTGCGGCCATGTCCCCTCAACTAAAGTGCTCATTAGGTGCTAAATGCATATTTTATTTATAGGTTATGGTAAAACATCTCAACGGGTTGCTAAACAATTATTTCAACAAGGCCACCAAATTACCACAATTAGCCGTACTGCCAAACCACAAGATTTTGCTACGCATTTGATTCAAGATATTCATCAACTTGATTTGAGTCAGATTACCCCTGTCGATATCGTCTATGTATTGTTATCTCCCGCATCAAGTACACCTGAAGGCTATCAAGCGACTTTCGTTGATGCGATTCCTGCGATGCAGAAGGCCTTACAAGCTCATCCTGTAAAAAAAGTTATCGTAGTGTCTTCAACGCGAGTTTATGGTGAGCAAGCAGGGGAGCGAATTGATGATGCTCGTATGCCTAAGCCGATCGATGCACAAGGCGAGATTCTACGGCAGATGGAATTGTTGTGGCAGACTGCGTATCCTGAGCAAAGTATTATTATTCGCCCGACAGGCATTTACGGGGCTTCTGTGGCACGTATGGTGAAGTTGGCGCAGCAGACTTCGACCTATCCGAACATTCATTATAGCAATCGCATACATATTGAAGATTTAGCTCGTTTTCTGGCGCATTTGATTCACGTGGAACATCCTGAAAGTTCCTATATTGTCACAAATAATCAGCCGATTCCTTTACATGAAATTATTCAGTGGTTTCAGCAGCAACTTGGGTTACCTGAGTTGACCTTAGAGAGTGAACAGCTTTCAGGTAAGCGAATTTATGCTTCCAATATGCAGCAGACGGATTTTGAATTACAACATTCAGATTGTTTTGAGGATTATTCGGCATTGTTAGCGAAGAGTCAGTGAAGAATATTTTGTACTTTGTTGAATGAAAGATGTGGAACATTGACTGGAAAATAGTCGTGGAATGTGAAAAATAATGTAAAAGCCATTCTAGTGGACTGTTCACTAAATGATCTGATTTAAGATTATGATTTATATTAAATAAAAGAAGGTATTTTGCATAAGTTATTTATGCTAATTTTAGGAAAAGTTAAAAATATGAGAAAAGAGTTAAGAGAACTATTTATCAGTGGATGTAATGAGAAAATTCAAAAAAAGGGAGATAGTGTAGGTTTATCTTTCTATGCTTTTTTCAAAAATAAAAATGATAATCCTGAGCTTTTAATGGAAGCGGCGACTTGGTGGATCATGCAACATAAATTAGATCATTTTGAAAAAGCCGTAAAAATTAAAGCCCTTGTTTTGAGAGAGTCTTCTTCCATTTAACATCATGGCTGTTGTAAGAAATAAAAATCCTAGATTGAGATCTAGGATTTTTAAATTTTAAAAATATATAAAAATTAAAGCCATAGCCTCAATTTTCACGTTGGTATAAGGTGTATTATGTTAATTTTAAGAAAACTATTTAATCACTTGTTAATAGTTGTTGTAATTTTAAAGGGATTGCTTCCAAATTTTTCGCACAAAGTAAAATTCCTTTGCTCATTCTTCTATCATGAAAATAAAAATCAATGTGATGCGAAATCTGATTGTCAAACTTAAGCTGTTCTTGCCATATGGATTTAATTAAGTTCATATGGTAATGAAAAAAATCTTCAAAATGAATAAAATCTTTCGATGAATATAACGAATTTCCAATCTTGTCCAAAAAACTT
>NZ_QETG01000014.1:0-94904 GCF_003105055.1 Acinetobacter sp. AM
GCAACTCGATTTGATAAACTGGCACGCAATTATAAATCTATGATCCGTATAGCCTGCATATTTATTTGCTGCAAAGCCAAATGAGGACACGCCCTAGCAAAAAATTAAACAATTTTAGCGTGTCAAAATGGTCAATCAAACAAATATGTTTGTAAATGATATTTCGAATATTTTGTGAAAATATTGTGAATGATTTTTAGAACTCAAAAACCTGAAAAGCTCATTCGATAAATTTCATACAATTATGCTAAGATCGGTGAGTAAAAATCTCTTTTATATATTGAATTAAATGTCTGAATTTAAAATAGAAACCCACCCACTCGAACCATTTTTACCAGCAAATGCAAAATTACTGATGCTGGGTAGTTTTCCACCACCCAAAACTCGTTGGAAAATGGATTTTTATTATCCGAATTATCAAAACGACATGTGGCGAATCTTTGGGCTGATCTTTTTCCAAGACAAGGCGTATTTTCTAGACCTTCCAAATAAGAATTTTTATGAGCAGAAAATCCGTGATTTTTTAACTGAAAAAGGGATCGCTATTTTTGATACGGCGTATCAAGTTGTTCGTTTAAAAGACAATGCCTCAGATAAATTTTTACATATAGAAACGCCGACCGATCTAGCGGCGTTATTAGCCGAGATTCCTCTTTGTCAAAATATTGTCACTACAGGAGATAAGGCGACAGACACGCTCATGTTATCGATGCCTGAAAGCACTGAAAAACCTGTAATCGGGGCAAGTTCACAGACTTTTTTTGCAGAGCGCGAGTTAACTTTATCTCGAATGCCATCATCTTCGCGCGCTTACCCATTAGCATTAGAGAAAAAAGCTGAAGCCTATCAACAGCTTTTTCAAAAAATTGGTTTAATTTAAATAGATGTATCTTTCAAGTTAAAGCTTTAAGCATACTTTTTGGCATAGAAGACACACATAATGACGGCAAAACAAACGACAATCATGGCAAAATCGATAGATTCATGAAGTACTAAGGTACAAAGTATGAGTCCCAAAAAGGGTTGTAACAGTTGAATTTGCCCAACACGTGCAACGCCGCCTAATGCCAAACCTTTGTACCAAAACACAAAACCAATCAACATGCTAAATAGGGAAACATAGAACAATCCTGCATATGCTGTAAGAGGAATAGATGCCCAGTTTTCAGGATAATAAATTCCAAATAACAGCAACATTAAAGGCAAAGCAATAATCAATGCCCAGCAAATGACTTGCCAACCACCGAGCTGTTTTGAGAGTTGTCCACCTTCGGCATAACCTAAACCACAAACCAATACAGCAATAAGCATATATAGATCACTGCTAAGATCAAAACTTTGCTGATCTTGAAACCACATAAATATGGCAACAAAGCTGCTGCCTATGATTGCAGAAAGCCAAAATTTACTCGAAGGTCTTTCGCCTGCACGTAACACGGCAAAAATGGCGGTAGCTAAAGGGAGTAATGCCACAAAAACAAGGGCACGTGCAGCAGTCATGTTTTCTAAGGCAAGAGCGGTGAAAAATGGAAAACCAAATACAACGCCAAACGCAATCACAATTAAAGATTTGATTTGTTTCAGGTTCGGGAAGGGTTGTTGAAACAAAATTAGGCATACAATTGCAAACCCAGCAGCAATCACAGCACGAGCGCCAGTAAGAAATTCTGGGCTGAATCCGGCCACAGCAAGACGTGTGGCTGGCATAGAGCCTGCGAAAATGACCATGCCTAGAAAGCCATGTATCCAACCCATATTACTTTGTTTCATGCTTAAATCTCATTTTTATATGGTTCAATTACATGCCAAATGAGAAGCTCTAAACAGATACAATCCAGTACAATTTTAAATAACTGTATTGGTATACAATTCCTACTGTCAGAGATCTATTAAATTGAATACTCAGCTATGTATACGCAAAGCAAAATTGATATTGTGATTGAACAAATTAAATCACAAATCGCGAACCAGCGTTTTGTTGCTGGGGCGCGCTTACCTTCCGTACGGCGTTTAGCGCAAGATCTAAATTTTTCAATTTCGACAGTGGTAGAGGCGTATGCACGCTTAGTTACAGAGGGTGTACTCGAGGCAAGAGCGGGTTCTGGTTTTTATGTTAAAGGGCAGATGCAGGCGAAAAAAATAGCAGAACATCATGTTCAATATGATCGGGAAATTAATCCTTTATGGATTTCACGCCAATCTTTGGATGCGAATGAAGAAACGCTTAAACCTGGTTGCGGCTGGTTGCCTCCAGAGTGGATGCCTGAAAGTAGTTTACGTAAAGCTTTAAAACATGCAGCGAAATCATCTTTAAAAATGTTGGTAGAATACCCCGTACCGCATGGTCATATGGGCCTAAGACAATGGATTGCCCGTAAAAATAATCAATATGAAATACAAGTTGAACCCTCACAAATCTTAATTACAGACTCAGGTACTCAGTCCATCGACTTAATTTTTCGTGTACATTTGAAAGCCGGGGATGTGATTCTAGTCGATGATCCATGCTATTTTAACTTCCAAGCTCTCATTCAAGCCCATCGCTTACAAGCAATTGCTATTCCATTTACAACTCAAGGTCCTGATATTGAAAGTTTCGAACAAGCCTTACAATATCAACCTAAACTCTATTTAACCAACTCTGGAATTCATAATCCGACAGGGGCAACCTTATCGATACAAAGAGCCTATCAAGTTGCCAAATTGGCGGATCAAGCAAATCTATTGATTGTTGAAGATGATATTTTTTCAGAATTTGAATATGTTCCCGCGCCACGTTATTCCACACTTATGGGTTTAGGGCGGGTGATTCAAATTGGCAGTTTCTCTAAAACCTTAACCGCTTCGCTACGCTGTGGTTATATCGTTTCTAATTGTCAGGATATTGAAAAATACATTGATTTAAAAATTGCAACGAATTTTAGTAGTGGACATTTAAATGCAGAAATTGTGTTTGCTGCACTTATGGACAGTCAATATTTAAAACATATCGAGTCATTAAAAAAGAAACTCAATACCAGTATGGGATTGTGCATTCAACGATTAAGGCAACTGCGTATTGAACCTGTACTTATTCCCAAAGCTGGAATTTTCTTATGGTGTAAACTGCCTTCAGAGATTGATGCGGCAGAATTATCTCGACGCTGTTTAAAACGCGGATTAATTCTTGCTCCAGGACACGCATTTAGCCAATCAGAAGGTGCAAAACATTTAATGCGTTTTAATGTGGCGCAGTGTATGAATCCCCAAATATTTGAGATTATTGCGCAAGTGATGGATAGCTTTAGTTTTGATCATGAAAAACCTAATTCCGAAATGCTGACCAACAACAATGAAACACAATCGAATTAAGCTTCTTTAGATGAGAAAATATATAAGATGTAATGATTATGTCATTACATCATCCATTCAATTGGTAAATAGGACAAACTTTTAAAAGTAAATCGCTGAAATTTAGTGGTGTGCGGATCAACATTATATTCAGTCACTTGCCCATTCTCATGATGTTCGAGCCAAATGATTTCCCCTTGAGGGTTGAGTTTTAATTCGTAGGCAACTTGTGGTAAATAGTGATCCATCGCACTTGTGACTCGGTTTTGTAAATGATCAGATTCGACAACTAATCCAACTTCAGTATTTAAGTTCACTGAACGAGGGTCAAAATTAAATGAACCAATAAAAACTTTGCCATCTACGTCAAAGAATTTGGCATGTAATCTTGATGAGCTTTTTGCTTTAGCAGGAATCAGGTTACCTGTGAGCACTTCATACCAAGTACGCTGTTTTCTCTGAATATCAGGTTTAAACTCATAAAGTTGAATACCATTTTTAAGCAGTTCTTTCCGATATTTCTGGTAGAAGGCATGTACTATAGCAACATCATTTGCTAAAAATGAATTGGTTAAAACACGAACTTTAATATTTTGATGTGAAATATCTGCAAGGAAAGCTGTTCCATCTTTAGTGGGTACAAAATAAGCCGAGACTAATTCTAAATGTTCTTTAGGAATACCCATGGCATGTTTCAGTTGAGAATAGAGCAATTTATCGTGTGCGATATTGCCAAGCGTTTTTTCTGGATAATCAGCCAAAAATTGTGCTTTAACCCATTCAATCTTACGTTCCCGTAATTGCGTCATAATTTGTTTTTGTGCAAAATCTAGTCGGTTAATAAACTGTTCTCTTCCGAGATCGTTCATAGCATGACTTTTACGAAGTAAATCTAAATCATCTACCGATCCAACCCCAATCAATTGCTGTACTGAATAACTTAGGTCATTATTCCAGAAATTAATAAAAATTTGATTGGCAGATTTTACGGCATTACCAAAGAACAAAATGTCCATATCGGTAAATTGAAAATCATTACCTGCATCAAAATATTCACGACTTATATTACGTCCCCCAGTCACTGCAATGGCACCATCGGCAATAATTAGCTTGTTATGCATACGATGATTGATTTGTTTCAAGCGGAAAGCATAATCAATGACCCTAAAATTACGGTATTTGTAGGGGTTGTAGATTTTGATTTCGAAATTTGGATGTGCAACCAACTTTTCAAGTAATGGATCTAATTTGGTGCCATTTTGATCATCAATCATGAGACGGACTTTAACGCCACGGTCTGCGGCTTTTAACAGTTCGGTCAGCATCATATGACCTAAGGAATCATCTTCCCAAATATAATATTGTAAATCGAGCGTATGTTTCGCTTCTCGTATTAAGTGAATACGTGATGCGATACTCATAAATGCATCATCTAATGCTAAATAGGCAGTAAGACCTTGCTTGAGTTGGGCATCAACATTTTGGCGTTGTATCCAATGTTCAGTGTGGTAGTTTGAAGCAGATTCTTTCTTTGCCTGATTTGGTGGAAGGCTACAAGCCGTGAGTAAACCTAAGTTTGCACATAATAATAAGGAGAAATATCTGGTATTTTTTTGCATCTTGTTCTAATTCATTATTACCAATATAAATACATATTATCATGCGGTTATTGTTGAATTAAGGCTTAAAAAGCGGTTACTGTAGTCCATCTGTTAAATATCGATATAAGGGAACATGGCATGAAATCACGCGCAGCCGTAGCCTTTGCGCCAGGACAGACACTTCAAATTGTAGAAATTGATGTTGCTCCACCCCAAAAAGGGGAAGTATTGGTTAAAATCACCCATACGGGTGTATGCCATACCGATGCATTTACGCTATCAGGTGATGATCCAGAAGGCGTTTTTCCTGCTGTATTGGGGCATGAAGGTGCAGGTATTGTCGTAGAGGTGGGTGAAGGTGTAACCAGTGTTCAACCTGGCGATCATGTTATTCCACTCTATACCGCAGAATGCGGTGAATGCTTATTCTGTAAATCAGGTAAAACCAATCTTTGTGTTGCGGTTCGCGCAACTCAGGGCAAAGGTGTCATGCCAGATGGTACGACACGTTTTTCATATAATGGTGAACCAATTTATCATTATATGGGCTGTTCTACGTTCAGTGAATACACTGTGGTTGCAGAAGTTTCTTTGGCAAAAATTAATCCAGAAGCCAATCCTGAGCAAGTCTGCTTGTTGGGTTGTGGTGTAACAACAGGGATTGGTGCAGTACATAACACAGCCAAAGTACAAGAGGGCGACACAGTTGCAGTATTTGGCTTGGGCGGTATTGGTCTGGCCGTGGTACAAGGGGCAAAACAAGCGAAAGCAGGTCGTATTATTGTCGTAGATATGAATCCTGACAAATTTGAGTTAGCCAAACAGTTTGGTGCGACAGACTTTTTAAATCCAAAAGACTACGAACAACCAATTCAGCAAGTGATTGTTGAAATGACGGGTTGGGGTGTTGATCATTCATTTGAATGTATTGGTAACACCAACGTTATGCGTTCAGCATTGGAATGTGCGCACCGAGGTTGGGGACAATCAGTAATTATTGGTGTGGCTGGTGCGGGTCAGGAAATTTCAACACGCCCATTCCAATTGGTTACGGGGCGTAAATGGATGGGTACAGCTTTTGGTGGCGTAAAAGGACGTACACAGCTCCCAGGCATGGTTGAAGATGCGATAAAAGGCGATATTCAACTGGCACCTTTTGTAACCCATACCATGGGCTTAGACAAAATTAATGAAGCATTTGATTTAATGCATGAAGGAAAATCCATCCGCTCTGTCGTTCATTTTTCCGAATAAGTGAGTCTAGTTACTAGAAAAGACCGAGCAAATGCTTGGTCTTTTTTTATCTACATCTAAAATTTTTATGGAAATAGATTGGCAAAAAGTAACTTTTGTTAGACAAAAAATGATAATAAATGCCAAATGACATGTTTTGTCCTCATCTGACATAGAGCACTACAACAGTTAAATTTATTGTAAACTTAGCAATAAAAGACAGTTGTATAAAAATATAGATTGATTCAGAGGGGTATTATTATGGGAAATCATGTGCAATATAAGCCAGAGTGGATACGCGAAGACTTTGTCGATTTCATCGCAGAAAAAATTCATCCAATTTGGGCGTGGAAAAAAATTAAGGCTCAACTCATTGCACGTAAAGCATTGAGTGATGATTTTATTCAGTTACAGTTACGACCAAATCAAAATTTTAGATCTGAGATAGCTCAGGCAGGGCAAAGCCTGCTGCTCACGGTTGTGATCGCAGGTGTTCGACAACAGCGCAGTTATTCTATAGTTGACATCCTCGACAATGGTGATGTGCTGATTGCCATAAAACAACAGGGCTCTGTTTCAAGAGCAGTAACCAACTTAGCTTTAGGCGCAGTCATTGAAATCTCTCAAGCTCAGGGCGAGTTTGTATTTAAACCGCAATCGAGTCAAGCAAGCTTATTCCTTGCTTCAGGAAGTGGTATTACCGCCATTTATGCTTTAGTCAAACAGGCGTTGAAAAGCACAGAACATTCTATCGATTTGATATATTTTACGCGTGATAATGCCTACCATGCAGAACTAGAAGCCTTAGCAGCACAATATCCGCAGTTTAAATATCATTCATTTAACACATTGAAAAATAAGCAACATCTTAGTGAATCGCTACTTCAGCAGCTCGTACCAGACTATCAACAGCGCGAGTGTTATGCTTGTGGTGCGAATAACATGATGAAGCATGTGCAGCAACTTTATGCCGATCAAAGCATCTCGCATTTGCTCAAGACAGAATATTTTAAAATCCAGATTGATCAAACACTCGAAGCGCAACCTGTGACTTTCCTCCGTGCACAACAAGAGTTTTTAGCCACAGATAATTTGTTGGAAAGTGCAGAAAAAGCAGGGCTTAAACCCGCACATGGCTGCCGTATGGGAATTTGCAATACTTGTTCTTGCACCAAAGTACAGGGGGTAGTTCGAAATGTGCTCACAGGCGAAATTGATGAGCAGCGTAATACTCAGATCAAACTGTGCATTTCACAGGCGATTAGCCCAGTTGTGATTAATTTATAAAAGTTTAATGTAGGGACAAATAAAATGAATAAACCCGTTAATTTCCAAAGCAATAGCAAATCTCAGTATCTAACAGATGAAGAAATTCAGTCCTTTGGAGAAAAGATCGAAGCCATTCGCCGTGAAACGATGCAAAGTTTAGGTGAACCAGATGCTGCTTATATCTATAAAATCCGAAATTTTGTCCGCTATAGTGAAATTGCCTCACGCGGTATGTTGATGTTCGCTGGCTGGTTACCACCTGTTTGGTTATTGGGGACAGGGCTGTTGGGAATTTCTAAAATTGTTGAAAATATGGAGTTGGGGCATAACGTGATGCATGGTCAGTTTGACTGGCTAAATGACCCAAGCCTAAATGGTGCAAACTATGATTGGGATACCATCGCAACAGGCGATGATTGGAAATATACCCATAACTATGTTCATCATACTTATACCAATATTGTTGGAAAAGACCACGACGTCGGCTATGGACTAATTCGTGTGAGTGAAAGCCAAGCTTGGGAGCCAAGATTTTTATTCAACATTCCTTTAGCCATTCAACTGATGATTTTTTTTGAATGGTATGTGGGCGTACAAAATTTACATTTGGAAGATGTACTGGCATATAGAACCAAAACATGGCGTGAAGTTTGGCAAGATTCAATCAAATTACGCAAAAAAGTAACGCGCCAAGTGATTAAAGACTATGTCTTTTTTCCATTGATTGCGGGACCAAATGCCATTCCAGTTTTTGCAGGCAATGCCGTAGCCAATGTGATCCGTAGTTTATGGGCATCAGCAGTGATCTTTAATGGACATTTTACCGAAGATGCAGAAACCTTTGAGTTAGACAATACCGAAAATGAAACTCGGGCAGAGTGGTATTTACGCCAAATTCGGGGTTCGAGTAATTTTTCGGGTACGCAAGGGCTACATATTTTAAGTGGGAATTTAAGCCATCAAATTGAGCACCATCTATTTCCAGACATGCCTGCCAATCGTTATGCAGAAGTAGCTCCAAAAATTAAAGCATTATGTGCCGAGTATGGAATTCATTACAATGAAGCCAGTTTCACCAAACAGTTTGCAAGCGTTTGGGTTCGACTCGCCAAATGTTCATTACCCAATGACTGGAAGGAGCAGTTGAAACTGACTATGCAAAAGAAATTGAAGCGATGGGTTTAAAATCTCGATCATTCAATGGATTGATAAGTAAAAGTTGCTCTAGACATAACTATTATTCCTAAAATAAAGGTTGTCAAAGGCAGTAATAAGGCGTATTTTTAATTTCAGATACTTTTTTGATGAAACAAAGATGTTAAAGCAACCTTTAATCGCAAACGCTTATTTTTATTTCTGGCAGTTTAGCTAATTGCCTGAATGCGTTTGGGCAAAATAAAGGTTGCCCACCAGTTGATACCTGATCGGCAACCCCGGTCAGGTTTTTTTATGCTTTGTTTTTTATAAATTTTTTAGGAGATTCACATGTACGCATTTAACACTTCATATTTTAGCAACGGTTATTGGTTTTACTTTAGTCAGCTTATGACTCAATCCTTATCATCCCATAGACCCAAAACGCACAAATAAAAGATCGGACTGAACAACAGTCCAAAGGAAAGACCAATGAATGCTTTAAATACTGCACTACAACATCAAACGAATACACAAGAAGCTCTATTGAGTTTGCCTCAGCAACTCAAAGCACAACTTCCTCTTTCTGCACTACTTGCGGCTCAGATTGCTGAACATCGTCAAATTATTCAAAATATTTTATCTGGTGAAGATTCACGCCTATTGGTGATTACAGGACCATGTTCCCTTCATGACCCTGTCGCAGCTTTGGAATACGCGCAAAAACTACAACAATTACAAGCGCAAGTTTCTGATCAAATTTTTCTAGTCATGCGTGCTTATATTGAAAAACCACGTACCACAGTGGGCTGGAAAGGCTTTATGTATGATCCTGACTTAGATGGTTCATCCAATTTACAGTCAGGTTTGGAACAGTCTCGTCAGTTATATTTACACATTCTTGAAATGGGCTTACCAATTGCGAGCGAAATTTTAAGCCCAATGGCTACAGCTTATTTTGATGATTTATTGGCATGGGGAGCGATTGGTGCTCGCACCAGTGAATCACAAATTCATCGTGAAATTTCGAGCCAAATGCCATACAGCATTGGTTTCAAAAATGGTACGGATGGTTCAATTCAAATTGCGTTAGATGCCATTCAATCGGCTTCAAATGCGCATCAATTCTTGGGAATGAGTCAGTCAGGTTTACCTTGTATGCTTCAATCTCATGGTAATCCACTTGCACATTTAATTTTACGTGGCTCAAATACAGGTCCGAACTATCAGGCAGAAGAAATCAACAAAATTAAGGCCAAAACCAAAGGGGTTTTACCTGCTTTAGTGATCGATTGTAGCCATGGTAATAGCAATAAGAAGCCTCAATTGCAGTCAGAGGTGCTCCGTCAAATTGTGAGTGAGCGTGAGCAAACAAATGTTCGTGGGGTTATGCTAGAGAGTCATTTGGTCGAAGGGAATCAAAAGATTTCATGCGACATGATTTATGGTCAGTCTGTAACAGATGGTTGTATTGGTTGGGAACAAACTGAACACCTATTGTTAGAAGCTGCACAGCAATTAGAAAAACTACAATAATAAAATATTGATTGTAAAAAGCCCCTGGAATCAGGGGCTTAATTTTGTATGCTATTTTGGGGTCGTGACCACACAAAATTTATAAAACAATAGGCTCAGTAATACGATGACCGCACATAAGAGATAGGACATGCTATAACCCTGTGCTGTGATTAAAATACCTAAAAGTATTGAACCCAATGCAATGCCTAAATCGTAAAAAGTGAAAAAGGTGGATGTTGCATGACCAATCCGTTGAGGTGCAGCGCGTTGAATAGCCAGCGTTTGCAGGCAGGGTTGCACAGAGCCAAATCCCATACCAATAAAAATAGCTGCAAACATAAATCCAATTAAACTATTGATTTGGCTTAATACAATAAGACCCACTGAAAACAAAGCTAAAGCTGGGTAAATGACATAGCTTGGACCCTTACGGTCATAAATTTTTCCAGTGAAAGGGCGTAGGCTCATCATCGAAATTGCGAAAACAATAAAAAATAGACTGGCATAAGCAAGTAAGTTTTTCGATGCGGAATAGGTCGAGATAAATGACATAATGCTGGCATAAGCAAATGAAACCATCATCGCCATAATAGAAACAGGCAGCGCTTTTTTCTCAATAAAATCATGAATCGAGAGTTGTCTTTTCTGTGGAGCTAGCGTGTTCGAAGTCGTCGTATGAATGGGGATTAAAAAACAGAAGATAAAACCGAGACAGACAATTGCAGCGAGAATACTTGCAACAACAGCATAGGACAATGGTTGAATGAGTGATAAACCAATGAGTGGACCTAAGACAATGCCCAAATTGACTGACATGACGAAATAGCCCATACCTTCGCCACGGCGTGAATCTGGAATGAATTCGTTGGCAATAGGCACAGTGACTGTGGTTAAAATACTAAACCAAATTCCATGTAAAAAACGTAGCCAGAGTAAAACCTCTAGATTATCTGCAAAGATGTAGGCAACGGAAAATAAACAGAACAGAAGCTCAGAGATAAAAAGTGTTTTTTTTCGACCAAACTTTTCAATGATTAATCCACTAAAAGGACGTACCGCAATAGAAGATGCCATAAATAAAGTCATGGCTAGTCCTGCTTGAGCAAGGCTGCCATGTAAGTCTTGTAAAATATAGATGGGTAGAATTGTGGTTTGCGCAAAATAAAAGATAAATAGAAATAAATTATTGGCTAGACACAGTATAAAAGACTTATTCCAAAGCTGAATTGTAGATGAATGCGACATAATTGACCCAAAAGTAGAAAGGGAATCATGACAATGTGGCTATCACTATTTTTATGTATTCCCTAAGCATACCAAGGTCATGAAGATGAGGTTTAATCATAACCAAGTAAAGATGAAAAATAAAGTAAATTGATATTTTGATATATTTATTTATATTAATGTTTTTTATATTTAATAAAATTATCGTTATTTGATATTGGCAGGTTTTAAATATAAAAAATCAGCCCGAAAGCTGATTTTTAAGAAGCAAGGATAACTTAGAGTCCTGCTTCATAGTCCGCACTAGACAACAATGTGTTTACATCATCGATGTTATTTGGTTTGATTTTATAAATCCAACCTTTGCCATAGGGTGCATCATTTACAAAGTCAGGATCATCTTCCAAAGCTGTATTTACTTCAACGACAACCCCAGAAATAGGCGCATGAATATCAGAAGCTGTTTTCACAGATTCAACAACACCTGCTTGTTCACCAGCAGTCACTTGTTGTCCTACTTCTGGCATTTCGACATAAACTAAATCGCCTAAGGCATCCTGCGCATGGTCTGAAATCCCAGTTACAACAAGATCACCTTCAATTTTCACCCACTCGTGCGTGCTCGCATATTTCAAATCTGAAGGATGATTCATGATGACTCCTTAAAAGTATTCATTTATTTTTGTCATGCTTTATACATGTTTTTACATAAAAACAAAAGGCTTATAGGTATGGATCTTTACGCCAATTACTTGGGCTACGTCCACTCCAACGTTTAAAAGCACGACTGAAATTGGCAACATCACTATAGCCCAGTTCATCTGCAATTTGTTCAAGGGTGTAATCCGTTCGGGAGAGTAGCGACGTTGCATGTCGATAGCGTACTTCATCGACAATCGTTGAAAAAGAGGTTCCTTCGGTCGCTAACTGGCGCTTCAAGGTTCTATCAGACATATGTAAGCGATAGGCCACATTTTCAATACTTAAATAATGCTGCTCTGAATGCGTCAAAATGTCGCGAACCGCCATAGAGAGCCGTCTGCGCTCACCTAAAGCCGAAAGTTCGGCTTCACATTGGTTAATTGCAATTTGACTCGCAATCGGGTCAGCATTCATCATTTTCAATGCGAGGTATTTTTTGTCAAAGCTCATCAATAAGTGAGGTTGATCAAAACGAAATTGATGATTTGGGAACTTAGTAATATAGCGTTCAAAACCTTCAGGTTGGGGAAAATCAAAATCAATCTCACCACCTAAATCTGTTACCCCTGTAATGGCTTTGGCCATAGAAATGATACCAATGATTAATGCAATACAAATTTCTGAACGTAAGGGTTCTATATTGATATCACTTCTGAGCTGCAAAGTTGCTTTTTCAGCAAAAGTAGAAAAATAGATTTGTAAGAAGGGCAATCTTAATTGCACAAAGCGGTTGGCGAGGACAAGGGCATCGGTAATATCATTTGCGGTCATAATGGCATAACCAATAAAACCATGAATAGAAATACGCATTTGCGTACCTAAATGATAACCAAGTGTTGATTCACCTGTCAGGGTCAAGGCGTGTTGAAGTAATGCATTGGCGACTGAAGTCGAGATTCGAAAATCTGGCTCCGCTAATTTTTCACTATTGAGTTGAAACGGGGCAAATAAAGTATCTGCATTATAACCCCAGCGTGACACGACATCTAAAAGTAACAGACCATAGACTCCAGGAATTCCTTGGTCTTGTCTAGACGAAATAGTATTCATGCGCGATCCATTGCACGTTTAATGTTGTTATATCAATCAGTTTTTATATTGGCATGAAACAGAAGCAGGTGCCTTATAAATTGTTCGACAAACCGAACAAAGCTGATTCTAAAATCATGTGTGATTTTAGAATCATTATCTTTTAAAGATCAGGTCGATAGTTTTTACTAAACACTAAAATTTTGGTATTACCCAGTAATACCGCTTCACCATTTTGATTGAGTGTTTCGGTGGTATAACTCACAATAGCTCGATCAGGTTTGGATTTTGACGGTTTAATTTCAGTTATTTCTACCTCAACATGAATCTGGTCACCTGCGCGGGTGGGTCTAGGCCAACGGACTTGGGCTTCGGAACCGATTAAGCCATACGCTACAGGAAAACATTCTGTCCACAATCGCATGGTTACCGCAGAAGTATGCCAACCACTAGCAGCTAATCCTTTAAAAATAGGATGGTTAGCTGCTGCTATCTCGTTGGTGTGAAACGGTTGCGGATCAAATTGATGCGCAAAATGCTTAATTTCGTCGACAGTCATTTCATAAGCACGGCTTTTAAAGCGATCACCTACGTGTAGATCTTCCAAATACAACATCAAGCACTATCCTTATTTTTCAGTTCATGTTGTTCAATTAAAAAACCGCCAGTTTGACGTTGCCATAATTGCGCATAAATACCATTCAAGGCAACCAATTCATCATGCGTACCTTGTTCTGCAATTCGGCCCTGATCTAAGACAATCAGACGGTCCATTTGTGCAATGGTAGAAAGACGATGTGCAATTGCAATGACTGTTTTATCTTGCATTAAATCATCCAGACTGGACTGAATTGCAGCTTCAACTTCAGAGTCTAAAGCACTGGTCGCCTCATCAAGAATCAGAATAGGGGCATCTTTTAAGAATACTCGTGCAATTGCAATACGCTGACGTTGTCCCCCCGAAAGTTTTACCCCACGTTCGCCTACATAAGCGTCATAACCTTTATGACCACGAAGGTCGGTCAGTTGTGGAATAAAATCTTCTGCTTTGGCTTTACGAACGGCATCATACATTTCTGCATCACTGGCATCTGGACGTCCGTATTTGATATTTTCTGCAACGGTACGATGCAATAGCGATGTATCTTGCGTGACTAAGGCAATACTTTTACGCAAGCTGTCTTGGCTTACATCCTCTATATTTTGTCCATCGATTAAAATACGACCTTGGTTGATGGTATAGAAATGTAATAACAATTGAATCAGCGTAGATTTACCAGCACCAGAACGCCCGACAATACCAATTTTTTCACCTGGACGTATGGTGAGATTAAAGTGATCAATGACATTTTTTTCATTATAGGCAAAACAGACATCTTCAAACTTAATTTCGCCGTGTTTCACCTCAAGCGTAGTTGCATTCGGTTTATCCTGAATACTAATAGGACGCCCTAATGTTTTCATACCATCTTGAATAGTGCCGACATTTTCAAATAAAGCAGATGTTTGCCACATCATAAATTCGGCAATACTGTTGAGTTTTAAAATCATGGCGGTAGTTGCAGCGATAATACCCAGCTCTGCACGACCTTCCATCCACAACCATAAAGCTGTTCCAAGTACACCTGCATAAAGCACAATACTGAGTGAGTTAATGCTTATTTCATAACCTGAACCCAATCGCATTTGTTTATATACTGTTCGCATAAACTCTTGCATGGATGACTTGGCATACTCACTTTCACGACCAGCATGAGCAAACAGCTTTACCGTTTGAATATTGGTATAGGCATCGGTTACTCGACCGGTCATGACCGCACGAGCATCGGCTTGTTCATTGGAAATTTTGCTGAGTCGAGGGATGAAATACCACGCTGCGAGCAGGAATAAAGCTAACCAGACCAATAGGGGAATAATCAGAAATGGGGAGATTGAGCCGAGTACAATACTGACTGTAAAGAAGTAGATCAGAACATAAGCCAGCATATCGCCTAAAATCATCCAGAATTCACGCACCGCAAGGGCTGTTTGCATGACTTTGGCAGAAAGTCGCCCTGCAAAATCATTATGAAAGAAATCAAGACTTTGCTGTAATAATAAATTATGAAACTTCCAACGCAGACGCATTGGGAAGCTGCTAAATAGAATTTGGTGTTTAATAATGGACTGGAAGTTAGCAAAAAAGATATTGCCCAGCAATATCATGCTCAGAAGCATTAAATTTTGTCGATGTTGTGCCAAAAACGTATCGGGTTGACTTTTACTGAGCCAATTGACTAAGTCGCCAATTTTGGCATACAACAAGGCTTCAAAACTTGCAGCGCCTGCGGTACAAAGCACTAAAATAAGCAGGTAAGGACGTATGCCTTTGGATGCACTCCAGACAAATGCAAAGAAAGTTGTAGGCAGTGGATCTTTTAAACCTTGACTAGGATAGGGATCTACACGCTTTTCGAACCATCTAAGCATTAATATTAACCTCTTGGTAAAATTGCATAATTTAGAAATAACAATAAGATAAATAAAATTTTCATAAGAAAAAAGTCGGGATTGTATTTTCAAAGATAACGGATTAGGAAGATGAAAACGTTCATTTGTCCTAAATTCATATGTAAAAGTACAACCGAAATTTGTTTGAATTCATTGTAATCCATATCAATCTAACGCACCATCATAAAGTCAGCTAACACGGATGGTGTTGATGTTCACATTGTTGTCATGTTTTTCAATTATAAAAAAGTAAGCCTAATCCGAAACTTTAAAAACACATGAATGATTTATCTGTAAAGAAAATAAACAAGCAAATTGACGAATTTACACAAACTGGAAAAATACCAAGCGAGTTAGTTTTTGGCTATAAAACTTATGCAGTACTCATGCAAGATGATAAATTCGCAGATCAAATCATGAAAGGAAATGAAAATCCAATCTGTAGATTTTATCAAAAACTCAGAATTACTTTGGTTACGGATAAACACTATTTTCAAGTGAAATAACGGGGAATTGAATTGAAAAATAATGATCGGTTATTTCTATAAAAATATATTTTAATATGGAATACGCCGTCAATAATTATTAGAAAAATGTGCAAAGAGTCGTATTTTTTTGGAAAAAAATGATAAAATTTTTATCGATACAGGCTTATTGATAACTTTAATACCCTGTAATTGTTAACTTAAATAATTGAATCAATAATAAAGGTGACAATATGAGAGGATGTGTAGAACGATACGATTCCCAAACACAATTGGGCATGATTCGTGATGAGTGTGGTGAATGGTTCTATTTTGCGGTGGAGCAATGGAACGATCCTAATAATTTACCTATTGATGGTCTAATTGTTGATTTTGTCATAGACGGTGCTGACGTAACTTCTGTTTGGGAAGTAACAAATACGCATTAATTTTATTTTCAGCTTTATTCACTCTTCAAAAAACATTGAATAAGGTCTACTTAGGTAGACCTGATTTATTAATCTACCCCGAATCCTGTTTAAGCCAATGATTCTATAATTTGAATGGTTGGCTTATTTCGGTGATTTAATTGGTATACACATAAAATGCATAAATACCCGCTAAATAGCCTGTAACACTTCGGGCTCTAGTCGTCACTAGATTGTAAGTCCCTTTTAGCAAGCTGAATAAAGTTTCTATTTTATTACGTTGTTTCAGATGGTGTTCATCTGCTTTTGAGCACTGCATAGATTGTATGTTCTTTCGATGATAAGTAATTAAATCAGTGCCTTGTACTTTTAATCTGCTCTTTAATTCCTGACTAATATATTCTCGATTAGCATAGAGTTTTACTTCTAATCCTTCGACTAATTGCTCAACCATTCTGATATCTGCTGTATGTCCATTCGATAAAGCTGTACTCACAATCTCTCCTGATGAATTCATCATTCAACGTAGCTTAGAGCCAAAGAACCACCCCATGGAACTTTTTTCACGTGTTGCGGTTGCAATTACTGCTAGGAATTTATGTCGTTGAATCTGCTGATTTTTACAGACAGTTAATGTCGTTGAGTCAATCCATAAATATTGTTTGTATTGACCTTTCATAAAGCTATATGTAAAGCATGTAGTGCTAACTGATGCATATGCATCAAGTGAAT
Source organism: Acinetobacter sp. AM (assembly GCF_003105055.1). NCBI lineage: Bacteria > Pseudomonadati > Pseudomonadota > Gammaproteobacteria > Moraxellales > Moraxellaceae > Acinetobacter > Acinetobacter sp. AM. The sequence continues at coordinate 17,155 of NZ_QETG01000014.1, forward strand.
CATACGTTGGTAACAAGGCAAGCTTTTAAATAAATGACTTTTATCCTGTTTCAACTATGAGAAAAATGCTTTGAAATGATTGAAGTGAGAACACTTATACCAAATGGCGATAAAGGTGATTTCTGAGATACTCAGGTGTATAAAAAAAGCCTCAGCAAGATATTGGGGCTTTTTTTATACATCAGTGAACATTTTACTGATTTTTTTGATCTTTTTTCCGTTGTATATCTTCGTAATCCTTCTGATTTTGTTGGCGCTGTTGATCTGGTCTATAGTGTTGATGTTGTTGATGAGCTTGCTTTTGTTGCTGATCCTGTTTGTTTTGATGATATTGCTGATCTTGCTGTTTTTTTTCGAGCTCTTGATCAATTTCTTGTTGCCTATGTTGATTACTTTCTTGATTAGCCATGCTAAATCCATCCATTTTAAAATGAGTTAATGATAAATTTGCATATTTATCATTATAAAGCTACCCACTTCATGTGACATTTTTTTTCATTGTAAAATGTGTGATTTTAAATAAAAATATATGATTAATTAGGATGAAGTTATTTAAATTTTTTTTAAATATAAATTACATTGGCTACTTGATAAAACATATTTTTTTATTTTAAATGATTTAGGTTTTAATTGAATTTAAGTGTATGCATAATAATTTTAGTGGTAATTCATATTTTTAGTATTGTGATGTCCTGAATTTTTCGGGTACAAGCCGATAAAACTCTCACGGGTGAATTATTTGTATTAGTTTGGGTTATAAAGATATCCAGGACTACACAAATGACACCCACCATGAGGTGAAAGCTCATTAATTGTTGTAACTACGGTTTACTGTATCTCTCTTACAGAATTTGCCTTGGTATCCATTTATATTAAGGGCTTAAGTAAAAAACTTGCCAAATATGGATGAATCCACTATTGATTGTGCTCATACTTAAAAAATTAAGTTAGATCAAACATGCTTGAAATACTCATCCCTTATACAATTGCAATCGTTATTTTGACCATTACCCCAGGTTTAGATACCACGTTAATTATTCGTACAGCCACACTTGAAACCCGTCAAAAGGCTTTTCAAACGGCATTAGGCATTAACTTCGGGTGCATGGTATGGGGAATAGTTGTTGCATGTGGGTTGGGGGCATTATTGGCAACCTCTGAACTTGCTTTTAACGTATTAAAATGGATTGGAGCTGCTTATTTGGCTTGGCTAGGATTACAGTTGTTGGTCAAGTCACGTAGTAGTCTAGAAAACAACATGGACATACAAAGAACAACTAATTGGTTCTTAAAAGGATTTTTTTGCAATATTCTTAATCCCAAGGTTGGGCTTTTTTATATCACTTTTTTACCGCAGTTCATTCCAAAAGATGTAACCCCATTTATTTGGATTATGGGACTGGTTGCCATACATGTTGTGTTAGGGTTCCTGTGGTCAAGCATACTTATTTTTATGATGCAGCCAATTTCTAGGTTTCTTAAACAGCCAAAGATTGTGCGATGCTTAGATCAAATTACAGGAGCTATTTTCTTGTTATTTGCCCTAAAGCTTGTAATGAGCAAGCGTTAGTTAAAGTTATGAAACAAAATAAGAAGGCAATACTTTTATTTTAGTCCAACAAGAAATTACAGCAGCTTCACATTCCGCTTGTTAAAATGTGACTAAAGCACATAAAACAGGTGCATTATGAAAAAAATAATAATGTGTTGCTGTTGTTTGTATTCTGGAGCGGTATTTGCATCTGTTCAAGATAACATTAGCTTTTGCCAAGCAATTGCGATTGTTGCAGGGAATGTGATGCAAGAAAGACAAGATGAAGTTCCGCTCAGCCTTCAGAAAAGTATTGCACTTGAATATGAAGACGGGGCAAGAGAGCTGTATGAGGCAATTGTAGAAGATGCTTATGATTTACCTATACTTCTCAATGAAACCCAAAAGCAGCAAGCCGTAGAAAGTTTTAAATTAGAATATTTTGATTATTGTGAACATGCTGAAGCCAGTGAATAATGTTCGGGTAGAACAACTTAAATCAAGTATTTTTACTGTTTCCTTGAATAGTACATTTGAGTTAAAAAATCCCCTCACAAAAAGTAAGGGGATGCATGATTAAATATGGGATTTAGTACGGTCTAGCAGATAGTCATTCGGTGCATGTACTGAATGTTGTGCTAAAACGTTCATGTCTGAACCTGAAGGCGCTTGGTAAATTCTTAAACCGAACTCAGGTAAAATTGCAATTAAATGATCGAATATATCAGCTTGAATGGCTTCATAGTCTTTCCATACCGTGGTGTTGGCAAAACTATAAATTTCCAGAGGTAGACCTTCGCTGGTTGGTTGTAATTGACGCACCATAATGGTCTGATTTTGTGCAATACCTGGATGTTGTTTTAAATAAAACTCGACATAGGCACGAAACGTCCCCAAATTAGTCAGACGACGTTGGTTATAAACGGCCTGATTTGAGAGTTGCAAATTAAACTCTTCTATTTCTTCTTGTTTGGTATTTAAATACTGATCTAAGAGTAAGAATTCCTTCAATTTCTGTTGTTCTTCCTTATTCATAAAGTGCACGCTACTCTGATCAATAAAGATCGCGCGTTTTATACGACGTACACCTGCTTGTGCCATACCACGCCAATTTCTAAAGGTATCCGTCACAAGTTTATTGGTGGGAATGGTGGTAAAAGTCTTGTCAAAGTTCTGAACGGTGACTGTATGTAATGACATATCAATGACATCGCCATCTGCATTTAACGAAGGCATTTCAATCCAATCTCCAATGCGAACCATGTCATAAGATGAAATCTGTACAGAAGCCACCAAGGATAAAATGGTATTTTGGAACACCAACATCAATACGGCTGCCATCGCACCAAAACCAGCGAGTAGCGTAAAGACATCTTTTTTCAAGAATGTGCCAATAATCATCAAAGCACAGACCACAAAAATGACCAGTTTCACCAACTGCAAATAGCCTTTAATCGGCTTGTTTCTGGATTTGGGATTGCGTTGATAAATTGCATTAAAGATATTTAAGCTTTCACCGATGGCAAGCGCGAAGGTGAAAAAAATAAAAGCTTGTGTCGCCATTTGTACCAAGCTAATAATTTTCACGGATAAATGAGGGATTGTCACAATACCATTCATGATGACTATGGCAGGAACAATATTGGCAATTCTACGAATGACATTATGTTGAGTCACGATATCGTGATTGGTAAATTTTAGTTTGGAGATGACTTTACGAATGCCGCGAACAACAATTTTTTTCGCAATAAAATTGGTTAAAATCGCGAGTAATATCAATAGGCTTAAAGATAAAGACATATCTAACCAAGCATATTGATTTGACCACGCTGTAATACGTTCAATAAAAGTAAAATGCTCCAAAGTTTTCCTCAATTCCAATTTTTAATCGATTTATATTTTATAAATTAACAGCTTCAGAATGAAGTTGAATAACATTTCTTAAACATACCATGATTTTTTCAAGAGTTTCTAAAGGCTAAAAAACAGCCTGAATTTTTCTATTTTGATTAAAATAATTAAACAAATATGGAAATCTATTTAAAATATTTACATAAGATAAATAATAAGTATTCTCATTATTGATGACTAGCGCTAGAATGTGCCGCAAATTTAAAGTATTTCCTCCCAAAATCGAGTTTACAACCTAGTGAAATCATTACATCCACTGAGCCTAAGCATTAAAGTTTTTTTAGGATTGACCACTACACTCAGCCCAATATGGGTTTATGCAGCCGAAATACAGACATCTGAAATATTAGAAACCATTCATTTAACTGCAAAACAATCGGAACATAAGAAAATAGGGCAGCAAACTGCAAGTACCTTAAAGGGAAAACAAAAGAATTTAGAAACACCACAAACGGTGAATGTGGTTTCAAACCAATATATTGAAGATTTTAAGCCTGCAACTTTAGATGCGGCATTGACTCAAGTCAGTGGGATTACGCAAGGCAACACTTTGGCGGGGACTCAAGACACGGTAATGAAACGAGGTTTTGGTGATAACCGTGATGGTTCTATCATGATTAACGGCATGCCAATTATACAAGGTCGTGCAATGAATGCTGCTGTTGAGCAAGTTGAGGTACTTAAAGGACCAGCATCACTTTTATATGGCATTATGGACCCTGGTGGTGTGGTCAATGTGGTGACGAAAAAACCACAACGTGAACAAGCATCTGAAGTTTCTATTTATGGTTCAAGCTTTGGAAATGGAAAAAATGGTTTAGGTGGTAGCGTGGATACCACAGGTGCTATTGGTCAGAGTAATTTTGCTTACCGTTTCATTGCAGATTATTCAGACCAAGATTATTGGCGCAATTTTGGTTATAACCAGCAAACTTTAATTGCACCTTCATTGGCGTGGGATAACGGTCAAACTCAAGTGAATCTAAGCTATCAATATCGTGATTTTGATGTGCCTTTTGACCGTACGACAGTTTTTGATCCGACAACCAATAAGGCATTGCCTATTTCAAAATACACGCGTTTAGATGAAGCTTTTAACCAAACTAACGGTGAAGATCATCTGGCTCAGTTAAGTATAGATCATCACATCAATGATCAATGGTCTGGGCATTTGGGTTATAGCTATAATTATGAAACTTATGATGCGAATCAATTACGTATTACCAAACTGAATACCAATAATCATACCGTTACACGACGGACTGATGGCACATTGGGCGCAGAAAGTGTTGATAGTGCGGGCCAAGCGTATTTAGAAGGGCACTTTAATGCGCTCGGATTTAAACATGACCTTCAAATTGGTTCTGATATCGAATACCGAAAATATTATCGACCAAACATGGTTCGAGGTGAAAACAGCACACTTGATTATTTAAATCCTGTTTTTGGCAAAGTGACTGCATCTAGCAGTATTGATACGAATGCCAGTGAACAAACTGATAAATTGCACACTTATGGCTTCTATTTGCAAGATGTGATTCATTTAACAGATCAGTGGATTGCCGTTTTAGGTGGTCGATATACCCATTATCAGCAAATGGCAGGTCGAGGACGACCTTTCAGCATTAACACCAATACCAATGATGATGCTTGGTTACCACGTGCAGGTTTGGTCTATAAATGGAATGATCAGTTATCTGTATACACCAGTTATACTGAGTCATTGAAACCAAACTCTTCAATTGCGCCGTTAAGTGGCGGTCAAATTGATTCAGATGTACAACCTGAAAAAGCCAAATCCTATGAGGTTGGTTTGAAATATGAATTAGATGATCGTCTAAAGGCCAATTTTGCTTTATATGACATTAAAAAACGCAACGTACTGGCCAGTGTAACCAACACTACAACGGGTGAGAATGAGTTACATACCTCTGGTGAAGTGGGGTCTAAAGGTTTGGAATTTGATCTGACTGGTCAAATTACCGATCAGCTTGATGCTACATTCACATACGCTTATACAGATGCCAAGGTATTACAGGATGAAGATACTGATTTAATTGGCAATCGCTTAAATAATGTGGCCAAAAATACCGCCTCTTTAAGTTTTGCCTATGACTATGGACAACTAGGCAATGGTAATTTACGCATGGGAGTGAGTGGTAATTATGTCGGTAAGCGAGCAGGCGATACTGAAAATAGCTTTACTCTACCAGACTATACAGTCGCTCATGCTTTTGTGAGTTATGACACCAAAATTGCTAAGCAAGATGTCAACTTTAAACTCAATCTCAATAATCTCTTTGATACGACCTATTACACAGCCAGTGTCAGCAATTTAACTGTTTCACAAGGTGATGCGCGTCAGGCAGTATTAAAAGCCACCATGAAGTTCTAAAGATATTTTTGTTTATCATTATAGAAAAGGGCGTCTAAATGACGCCCTTTTGATTTTGATTACCACATTAAATCATCTGGAATCACATACGCTGCATAAGGATCTTCTTCATCAGTCACTTGTTCATTCTTTTCAGAATTGTTCACAATAATGAAGCCAGTCATTTTTTCATTAATACGATCTGCCAGTGCTTTAGGCAAGTATGCATAGCTGTCTAGATCTTTCGCAATCACTAAACTACCAGATACCAATGCGTTATACACTTGCTGCTGTAAATACACTTTTTTGATTTTGGTTTCATCAATAAATTGATAGACCACATCACCAGCAACATCTTTAATTTTATGTTGCTGAATCATTTGCACAATTGAGGCTTTTAATTCTTTCTCTTGTAAAATACTTTTCTTTTCTTGCTCAAGAGCTTGGTCTTTTGCCATTTTATCTTGTTTGTCTTGGGCAATTTTTGCTTTGATATCAGCATCGTCATTTTGTCCAGTGCGTTGCTCATGCACCGCCTGTTTAGACAGTTTTTTTGCCTTTTTATTGTCTACCAGACCCGCTTTTAATAACTGTGCCTGTAAAGCATTTTTAACCATAATAAATTCCAAAAGGGTTAATGATGACGATATTGAAAGTAAATGATCCAGTACACCAGACTTAAGCAGAAACTTAAAGCGACTGGAATGAGATACGCATTTAATTTTAAATAAGGATAAATCAGGCTTGCAACCAGTCCACCTAGCAGAAAGCCAAATAAAATGAGTAAATGCAAAATTATTCGCCGCCGCCCAACTTTTAAACCGATCAATCGGTAGCCTAAGGCAAGCCCCAAGTCGGTGAGAACACCAGATAAGTGGGTGGTACGAATAATAGTCCCCTTATAATGGCTGACCATTGCATTCTGGATTCCCATAGCCGCACAAGCCCACAATAAAGCATAACGCGGTAAATAGGGCAAAATGAGCCAACACAGTAGGATAAAGAGAGCAACTAGACTCAGTGGAACACCATAGCGTCGACCCAGTTGGAACGTGCTATTTCCAAGTATAAGTCCGCTATAGCAAGACCCCGCGACATAGCAGAGGATAACCAGAAAGAGATAGAGAATTGAAGCAGGGTCCCAATGGACAATTGCCATCGATAACATACTCACGTTTCCAGTCATGTGAGAAACAGACTGGTGCAATACGGTCACCAGTCCGAGTACGTTAATCATGCCCGCATTAATTGCGAGAAAGAATGCCCCTAGTTGCATCCAAAACGGTAAAGTTTGAAATGGCATATCTCGATACAACCATCCAATAAATGTCTAAATTATTATTTATAAAATAATATTAACGTGACGCACGATCAACTGCTACAGTAAATAAAACATCTGTAGATGAGTTTAATGCCGTTTCAGTTGAGTCTTGTAGAACACTAATGACCATACCAATAGCGACCACTTGCATTGCGATATCAGAAGAAATACCAAATAAACCACATGCAACTGGAATTAACAATAATGAGCCACCCGCAACACCCGATGCACCACAAGCCGAGATTGAAGCCACAACAGATAAAATTATCATGGTGGTAAAATCAACTGAAATACCTAAAGTATGGACTGCCGCTAAAGTTAATACCGTAATGGTCACTGATGCACCTGCCATATTGACTGTCGCACCTAAAGGAATGGCAACACTGGCTGTAGCTTCATTTACCCCTAAGCGTTTTGCTAAATCAAGATTGACTGGAATATTTGCAGCCGAACTACGGGTAAAGAATGCAGTAATCCCACTTTCACGTAAGCATTGCAATACAAGCGGATAAGGATTTTGACGAGTTGTTAAAGCAACCAAAATTGGGTTAATCACCAACGCAACAAAGAACATTGTTCCAAGCAATACCGCTAAAAGATGCGCATAAGCAGACAAGGTTTTTAAACCAGAATCTGCAAAAGTTACAGCGACTAAACCAAAAATACCGACTGGTGCAAAGTTAATCACAATACGGATGACATGATTCACTGCATTCGCCGCATCTGCAATAAACACTTTGGTGCTGTCATGAGCGTGACGGAAAGCTACACCTAGTGCAATTGCCCAAGCTAAAATACCAATAAAGTTGGCTTCGCTAATTGCAGTAACAGGGTTTGCAATAAAACTTAAAAGTAAATTCTTTAAAATCTCTGCCAAATTTCCTGGTGGTTGTAATTCAGCTTGTGCCGGAACGTCCAAAAATAAAGTACTTGGGAAAACCAAGCTCGCAGCCACAGCACTGAACGCAGCTAGCAACATACCCACTGCATATAAGATCATAATTGGGCGAAGGTTTGCACTATGTCCAACTTTAAAATTGGAGATGGATGCCATGACCAAAACGAAAACTAAAATAGGCGCAACGGATTTTAGGGCCTTAATAAATAAGTCACCTAAAAGGCTCAAATAAGGAGCAGCATTAGGGAATACAAAGGCAACGACCATCCCTAAAATAATGGCGATGAGGATTCGCGTAACTAAACTTAAACGCGCAAAAGCTGAAAACATAGGTTAGCCTTGTCAGTATTACGAGGGCAGAGAGTTAAAAATTAAGTGTGCAATTCTATACCTAAAATTTAAAATGGATAAAAGATATTTTGATATAAAAACTAACTTATTCTTTTTAAAGTTGATATTTTCTGATTTAAAACGAGGAAAAACCGAATTTTATTGCAAAAAATTGATTTTAGAATGTCGTTCATCTGAAATAACAGCTTTGAAATTATTTACTTAGCTTTTCAAGTTAAACTTAAAAATTCTGGATTTAAAGCCTGAATGGCTTGGTAATGGGTTAAATGAATACGTCCATCTAACTTCTCATAAAGTCGGGAATGAATGAGTTTATCCATTACAGGTCCCTTGACTTCGGAAAGATGTAGTTCGATATTGAGTTTATGCAGTTCGGCATCTAATTCTTCTAATACTTCCAAGGCACTATAATCAATACTACTTACTCCAGAGCAATTTACGATTACAAATTGCACATGTTTCTTTTCACTGACCGCATTAATAAAGAAGCTTTTAAAACTACTGGCATTTAAAAAGTTCAGACCTTCATCAATCCGCAGGGAAAGAATCGTGTCTACTGTTTTGACTGGATAGCGTTGTTGATTCCGAAAATGCTGTGTACCTTCAACCAATCCAATGACAGCCATATGCGGACGACTAATACGCCAGAGCATTAACAGAAAGGTTGAAATAACCCCTAAAATTAATCCTGTAGAAATATCGATGCAAATCACCCCAAAAAATGTAATCCACATGGCAATACCATCTGCTTTAGAATAATGCCATGTTTCAAAAAAGGGTTTTAAATCAACTAATTTCCAAATTGAAACTATAATCGTTGCAGCGAGAATAGCTAAAGGGAGGTTTTTAAAAAATCCAGTAAAGAATAAGCTGACAACCACTATAAAACAGGACGATAAAATACCAGCCATTGGCGTTTTGGCACCAGCATCGGCATTTACGACGGTACGTGACAAACTTCCAGTGACTGGAAAAGCAGAGCTTATGCCTGCACTCAAGTTGGAAAGCCCGAGAGCAATCAGTTCCTGATTGCTATTTAAAGCGCTACGTTGTTGTAACGCTGTTGCCTGAGCAATTGAAAGTGATTCGACAAAGCTAATCATGGCAATCATGCTTGCGCCAGGTAGAAGTTGTAGTACTAAATCCCAACTCCAGTTCGGAACACTTAAAGGTGGGAAGCCAGATGGGATTGCACCTACCGTTTTAATTCCAACATTTTCAAGTTGTAAAATAGAAACCAAAGTAATAGACAAAACCACGAGAAGCAGCGGTATCGCTTTAATCAAAAAGCCTGAAAATTTAAACCGTTGTTGGATATGACCTAAGTTTAGCAATTTGGGTATATAAATTAAGAACAGCATGGCTGCCACGCCAAATAGCAAAGTGCCCCAATGTGTTTGGTTCGCATGGTGGTAAAAGCTAATGATCAATTCAAGAATGTTATTGGATTGCAGCGGAATATCCAGTAAGAACTTGATTTGCCCCAAAGCAATGAGTAAAGCCGATGCAATGATAAAGCTATGGATGACAGGGTGGCTGATCAGTTGGATGAGAAAACCAAATTTGAAGATGCCCAATAAGAAAGAAATAATCCCGACCATCATTGCCAGTAAACAGGCTGCTTGAATATATGCTTCTGAACCTGCCTCAAAAAATGGCGTCAGTGTGGCAAAGGTCATCATCGAAATAATGGCCACAGGGCCAATCGAAAGTGTCGGACTACTGCCAAAGAATGCATAAACAATCATGGGCAACATGCTGGCATACAAGCCTGTAATTGGGGGTAAACCTGCGAGCATTGCATATGCCATGCCTTGTGGCACCAGCATGGCAATTACAATGACCGAGGAAAGCAGATCAGATTTAAAGTTGGAAAAATTGTATTCTGCAAGCCAAGTAGAAGCTGGAAAATATTTTGAGTATGATTTCTTTGAATTAGACATAGGCTGATCTAAAGCGTAATTTTGAATATATTATGCACAGAAATCACAAGAAGAAAGAAAATAGAATAATGATTTTATTTAACTTAATACAGTCTTGGTACAATACAGTTCATATAAGGTTTGCAGCACCTGTACTAATTTTTCATCTTTAATCGAATAAAAAATTTGCTTACCGTCACGGCGTGTGCTAACAACATCACTTTTTCTTAACATCATGAGTTGCTGAGACAGCGTAGGCTGGGTAATTTGTGTGATTTGTTCAATTTGCGAAACATTCAGTTCTTGTTTTGCCAAATGACATAAAATGAGTAAACGGTCCGTATTAGCCAGTGATTTTAAAATACTCACCACATGTTCAGCGGAATTTCGCATCGATGTAATTTCAAAATCATTTTCCATTGGTACGTCTCATTAAAATCAGCTCACTATTATAAGCTTACAATGTGCAGATTACATGTAGCTAAAATTTCAATCTAGATGGTTTTTAATGAAAACAATTATCAGATTTTCTTATAAGTAATGCTGATTACAGCATGCAATTTGATTAAAATTACATGCTGTAATTGATGGCGCTTAACTCTTTTTTACTTTTACACTGTCATAGAAATGTTTAAGTTCTTTTTCATTAAATAGGCTTGCATGATCAAATGCATCTTGGTGATCTTGCGCATACCATGCTAAACGATGTTGCATTTGGGGTACAAAATCTGGAGCCAGTAGCAGATGTTCACGGGTAATTTCGGCAAGTCCTAGCTTTTTCAAGGTCGTTAAATAGCCTTTTAAAGTAGCACTGTCAAAATAGTAGCCTTGAGTAATAACCTTGTTTTGACTTAATTGCTGCAATGCTGCTTTTGCCATTTTCTCAAACACTTTTTCTGAGAAGGTTTGCGTATTTGCATAGTGAGTGATTAAGCTCTGCATCACAATAAAGTTATTTAAGCTACGCTCAGACAACGCTGCAAGCGTTTGTAATCCTGCGACATGGGCTGGTAATTGCGCGACTTGCGTTGCATCACGCTCTATCCACTGCGCGTCCACAAAATGATCTAAAATAGCGTTTATCTGTATTTCGACATCTTCTGGCTGCCATTTCAAAAAGAATTCTTCTTGAATAAATGGATATAAAGACTGTACCAATTGAATTAACTGAGAAACCTCAATTTTTTCATAATGTTGGATAATGCGTGCAACCAGAGCAGGTAAAATAAAGCAATGCAGAATGTTATTACTGAAATAGCTCAATAGAATTTTTTGGCTCTCTGCAACGCGAACCCATGTTTCTGAGTTTTGATGATGAATTTCAACTTGCTTTAACTTCAATGCATATTGAATGATTTCTGCACTAGAAAGTTCAGAAATAATCATTCGATCATCATAACGGTTGTGTTGCAGTAATTTCCGATATTGATCAAGCGCCGTAACTAAACTTGATTCAGTCAATTGATGTTCTGGTGCGTTCAGTAAAATTAAAGAAATGATTGAAATCGGGTTAATCACCACAGCTTTATTGATATTTTCTAAAATCGATTGTGCTGTTTGATCGACAGTATTAACCACTGAAGCAGGCAGTTTATCATTGAGTTTTAGTTTAATTTTTTCAGCATCTTGCTGTTTTAATACATCATCCAGAAAAATAGGTTCGCCAAAGTTAACATACACTTGACCAAACACTTTCTCAATTTTACGCGCTGAACTTAAAATTCCCCAAAGTGATTCAGCTTCTTTGGGCTTACCACTGAGTTCATTTAAGTATGAAGTGCCTTCCAATAGTTTTTCATAGCCAAAATAAGTCGGAATAAAAACAATAGGTTTGGAATTTCCTCTTAAATGGCTTTGAATGGTCATCGACAACATGCCTTTTTTGGCTGGTAACAATAACCCCGTACGTGAACGTCCACCTTCAATAAAATATTCTAAAGGGGTATTACGCATCAGTAGACTATGTAAATATTCTTTAAATACAGAAGTATACAGTTCATTGCCATTAAAGCTACGGCGAATAAAGTAAGCACCCGCACCACGAAAGAGTTGACCTACAATCGGTAAATTCAGGTTAATACCTGCGGCAATGTGCGGCACCATCAAACCACGGTTAAAAATTACATAAGACAGTAACAGGTAATCAATATGGCTACGGTGGCAGGGGGTATAAACAATTTCATAGTCCTGCGCCAATTCACGTACGGTATCAAAGTTATGAACTTCAATACCATCATAAAGTTGAGTCCATAATTTGGTTAAAGCAAGATAGCCAAAGCGTAACGTGGAATAGGAAAAGTCAGACGCAATTTCAGTTAAATAACGACGTGCACGGTTTTCAGCTTCAAACATACTGATATTTTCATCAATACTTTCTTTCCGAATGGCATGTTTAACGCCATCGCTAATCAAAAGGTTATTAATGACATTACGACGGTCAGATAAGTCTGGCCCTAAAATTGCCTCTTTATATTTATTAAAGTTGGCATTCAGCTCTTTCATTATGTGGTGAGCAGGCGAGAAATTCGGACTCAATTCCTTGGCTTCAGTGAGTAACTTTCTTAAAGAAAGTGGCTTGTGAAACTCTAGATAGTTTTCACGGCCATACAAAGAAATATTCATGGCTTGTTTGAGTGGAGATGGTGTTGACCATGCATCAGCAAACAAGGCTTTATACCAAGAATCCTCGTATTCTGGCGCACGTCCCCACAACATAGTCACAGGCACTAAATCGACATCCAATTCTAGGTTTTTCTCTAAAACTTCAATTAAATGAATAAGTTTTTCAGGATAATGTAATCCTTGTTTAAGATGGTTTTTTTCATTCAAAACTAAAATGGAATCTTCTTCTTGAACCGTTCCAATCTTTAAGGGCTGATAGACTGAAGGTAGCTGTCTCTTTTGCGCTTCATGATCAATCAGTACAGTATTACTGAGCGAGGCATCTTGTAATACATAGCAAATAGGGGTGTTGGACGAAGCTGAATATTGCTGTTCCAGTTCAGAGGTCGTGCCTAATACTTGTGGACTCACCACTTTATTTAGAATTTTCTGTGTGAGTTGACGATAAAATTGGCGATAACCTTTATTGGACATTGTTATTCCTATGAACCATGTTTCGGAGATTATTTTGTTCAATCTTGTCTAAGAATACAAATGCTTTTGTTGCTAAATAGAACATAAAGCATGTAACAGATCGTATCTTTAGAAAATACGACAATAAAGATCAAAACGTTTTTTGAATCATTGAAGAAAAGTAAATGGGCATATTTCTTGCTGAACCCAAGAAAGTACATTTTTCTTAGAGATCAATCATTATGCATTATCAGGTTTTTTCTTCACAAAAAATATCCGCTGAATATATCATTTTATCGGCAGGTTTAGGTGGACATGGACAGTTTTGGACATCGCAAATACAAGCACTACAACAACATTTTCATGTGGTGATTTATGATCAAGAAGGTTGCCATAAAAATGCGGCCATCCTTAATGAAGACTATAGTATGACCCACTTAGCCAAACAGGTCATGGATTTATTATCTATATTGAATATTCAAGAATTCCATTTTGTTGGACATGCGTTGGGTGGTTTTATTGGGGCGGAACTGGCTGTTTTACTTGAAAAATCTGAAAAAACTATGTTGTCTCTCACAGTTGTAAATGGCTGGCAACAGTTAGATGCACATACATTCAAGTGCTTTAGTACACGAATCGCCTTATTGCAATACGCAGGTGTCGAAGCGTATGTCCGAGCGCAAGCATTGTTCTTATATCCGCCAGCATGGATTTCTGCACATATTTTAGATTTAGAAATTCAGGAAAATAAGCAGATTGAACAATTTCCTCCTTTACTTAATGTCTTCATCCGACTTAAAGCTTTAATGCGTTATGAACTGAAGGCTGAAACGATTTCGAGTTTAAATAAAATTCCAATGTATTTAATCGCGACTGAAGATGATTTTCTGGTGCCGTATAAACAAAGTTATCAATTAAAACAGCTATTTCCACATGCTGAATTAGATGTGCTGCCGCATGGTGCGCATGCAGTAATGGTTACGCAACCTGAAATATTCAATACATTACTCTTGGAAAAACTATTGAAGAAACCTGCTGAAAATTTAGCTGCAAGTTAACAACCGAGGTTCATCTCTAGCATTCTATAGGTTGATATAAAATTCAAAAAGGCACTGCTTAGCTCAGTGCCTTTTTTATTGTGGTTATTTTTCCATTTGGTCAAAAAAGTGCACGAATTTAGATCATGAATCACAAAAAAAGTGCATGTGAAAAATAGTAATTTTACCCATTGGTAAAATACATAAAATTATTAATGATTTTAAATATTTGATTTTAAGTAAATTTAAAAAGTTGGCACACTCCATGCACTCATAAAATCAAGAATATAAAAATTTATATCCCAGAAAATAACAAGGTATAGGTTTTTAGAAATTTCATAATTGAATGAGGATGTAACACATGAAAATAGGTGTCTTTTGCCCAATCGGTAACAATGGCTGGTTACTTTCTGAAAATGCACCACAGTACATGCCGAGCTTTGAACTCAACAAAAAAATTGTACAACGTGCTGAGCATTATGGTTTCGATTTTGCCTTGTCCATGATCAAACTACGTGGTTTTGGTGGCAAAACCGAATTTTGGGATCACAACTTAGAAACCTTCACACTTATGGCAGGCTTAGCTGCGGTTACCAGCAAAATTAAAATTTATGCAACCGCAGCAACTTTGGTGATGCCACCTGCAATTGTTGCACGTATGGCTTCGACTATTGACTCCATTTCAAATGGTCGTTTTGGCTTAAATGTCGTGACTGGCTGGCAAGCGCCTGAATATACGCAAATGGGCATGTGGCCAGGTGATGAGTATTTTGGTAAGCGCTATGACTATTTATCTGAATATGTGCAAGTTCTTCGTGAACTGTGGGCTACAGGCAAATCTGATTTCAAAGGTGAACATTTTGAAATGCAAGATTGTCGTGTCAGCCCAACACCACAAGCGGATATGAAAATTATCTGTGCAGGTCAATCGGATACAGGACTCGCATTTTCTGCGCAATATGCAGATTACAACTTTGTCTTTGGTCAAGGTTTAAACACACCAACCGCTTATGCAGAAATCAATGATCGCCTAAAAGCACATACGGATAAAACAGGACGTGATGTTCAAACTTATGTGTTGTTTATGGTGATTGCTGCTGAAACTGATGAAGAAGCATTTGCAAAATGGCAAAGCTATAACGATGGCGCAGATATGGAAGCGATTAACTGGTTGATGAATCAAGGCGGCAAAGACACCACTTCAGGAACCGATACCAATATTCGCCAAATGGCATCGAGCGTATCTCCCGTCAATATCAACATGGGCACCTTGGTCGGTTCTTATGAAAAAGTCGCAGCCATGTTGGATGAAATTGGTGAAATTAAAGGTACGGAGGGCATTTTATTAACCTTTGATGATTTCGTTCAGGGCGTCGAAGATTTTGGTCAAAAAATTCAACCGCTTATGCAGTGCCGTCAACATGTTGTGATGGATCTGGCGGAACAAGTACCTGTCACAGTTTTGGAGAAATCAGCATGAGCCAAGTCAATACACATACAATTATCAGCGATTTTACCGAAGCCACAGGTCAAGGCAAAACCTTAAAAGCAGAACCTGAAAATATTCAGTTTGCACCTGAGCAAACGGCATTAATTGTGATTGACATGCAGAATGCTTATACCTCGATTGGTGGCTATTTGGATTTAGCGGGTTTTGATGTTTCTGCGACCCAACCTGTGGTGCAGAACATTAAAAAGGCGGTCGAAGCAGCACATGCAGCCCATATTCAGGTGATTTACTTTAAAAATGGCTGGGATAATCAATATGTAGAAGCAGGGGGGCGCGGTTCACCAAATTTTCATAAATCTAATGCACTTAAAACTATGCGTAAACAACCCGAGCTACAAGGCAAATTACTGGCAAAAGGCGGTTGGGATTTTGAACTGATCGATGAATTACAACCCTTAGCGCAAGACATTGTCATTGAAAAACCTCGTTACAGCGGTTTCTTTAATACTGCATTAGACAGCATGTTACGTGCCCGTGGTATTCGTAATTTAGTCTTTGTTGGCATTGCGACCAATGTTTGCGTGGAATCGACCTTACGAGATGGCTTTTTCCTCGAATACTTCGGGGTGGCATTAAAAGATGCGTGTTATCAGGCGGGTTCAGCAGAAATTCAAGCTGCAAGCCTCTACAACATCAAAACCTTCTTTGGCTGGGTGTCCGATACGCAAAGTTTTGTCGACACTTTTGTTCCCAATACCAACCCACTTGCAAAATCTGCCTAATACGGAGCGATCACGATGCCGAAACAAGTCATTATTCCAGCAGGAACATCAAAACCTTTAGCACCCTATGTTCCAGCCACCAAGGCAGACAATATTGTGTATGTCTCAGGCACATTGGCTTTTGATGAAAATAACAATGTGGTTCATGTCGGAGATGCAGCAGCACAGACCCGACATATTTTAGAAACCATTCAATCAGTATTGAAAGAAGCAGGTGGAAGTCTGGAAGATGTGACCTTCAACCATGTTTTTGTCAAAGATTGGGCGGATTATGCCGCGATTAATCAAGTCTATGCCGAGTATTTCCCGGGAGATAAACCTGCACGTTACTGCATTCAGGCTGGTTTGGTGAAGCCTGATGCCCTCGTTGAAATAGCCAGTGTTGCCCATGTCGCTACTGCTTAGGTAGTAGCGAGATCAGCCCCGACAGGAGAACAAACATGAATGCAGAATTACTCAAAAGTTTAATCAAAGAAGAATGTTTAGAAAAAATCTATAACACGCAAAAAACCACACATATTGAAGTCGATCAGAAAGCATTCCGCGAAGGCATGTCAAATCTGGGCGCTGCGGTGAATGTGATTACTACTTCTGGACCCGCAGGTGTTGCAGGTTTTACCGCCTCGGCTGTGTGTAGTGTGACAGATACACCACCGACGTTGTTGGTATGTCTCAATCGTTCTGCATCTGTATTTGAGACTTTTAAGACCAATAAAGTGTTATGTGTGAACACTTTAGCTTCACATCAGATGACACTTTCCAATATTTTTGGTGGCAAAACGCCAATGCCTGAACGCTTTGCTGCGGGTCAGTGGGAAACGCTGGCTACTCAAGCGCCTGTTTTACAGGATGCCTTGATTAGTTTTGACTGTGAAATTGTGCAAAGCATGAGTGTGGGGAGTCATGATGTTTTGTTCTGTCAGGTCAAAGCGATTCAACACAATCAGGGCTTAAATGCGTTGATGTATTTTAACCGTGCTTATTGTGAACCACACCGTATGTGCTAAAGACCAAACCCTATAAGAAGGAGGGGAAACCCATGCAAGAAAAACAATCGTGGTTTCCAAAATTTAAGCCTTACCAAGGTGACTTAGATACAACACCTGTTCAAATTGATGAATATCTCCCAGTCTGTCGCAGTATCGTTCTAGGCTTGCAGCATGCTTTTGCCATGTTTGGAGCAACGGTACTGGCACCGTTGCTGATGGGCTTCGATCCTAATTTAACCATCTTCATTACAGGGATAGGCACGATTTTATTCTTCCTGATGACGGGTGGTCGTATGCCAAGTTATCTGGGCTCAAGTTTCGCCTTTATTGGGGCAGTCGCGGCCGCAACAGGTTACGCAGGTGCAGGTTCAAATCCGAACATCGCTTTAGCCCTTGGGGGAACAATTGCTTGTGGTCTGGTGTATGCAGGTATTGGTCTTGTGGTGATGAAGACGGGAACAGGTTGGATCGAAAAGTTGATGCCGCCGATTGTCACAGGTGCCATTGTCATGATCATTGGTTTGAACCTTGCACCCATTACCATTAAAAGTGTATCTACCAATACATTCGATACGTGGATGGCAGTGATTACCATTGTCTGTATTAGTGCTGTTGCAGTGTTTACTCGCGGCATGGTGCGTCGTTTGTTGTTACTGATTGGGCTGTGTTCTGCTTATTTTGTATACTTCTTGCTTGCGAATGTCATGGGTTGGGGTAAACCGATTGATTTCTCAATCATTGGCAATGCTGCATGGTTTGGATTACCGACGTTCCATACTCCTGTATTCAATGCAAATGCCATGTTACTGATTGCACCTGTCGCGATTATTTTAGTGGCGGAAAATTTAGGACATTTCAAAGCAGTTTCAGCCATGACAGGGAAAAACCTGTCGCCGTATATGGGCCGCGCATTTTTCGCAGACGGTGTGTGTACTTCTTTATCCGCTTCGGTTGGTGGTACAGGTATGACCACCTATGCAGAAAATATTGGCGTAATGGCAGTCACCAAAGTCTATTCAACCACCATTTTTGTAGTCGCAGGGATCTTCGCTATTTTACTTGGTTTATCACCAAAATTTGGTGCCGTGATTAGCACCATTCCAGTCGCATTGTTAGGTGGAGCATCCATCGTCGTATTTGGCTTGATTACCGTCGCTGGAGCAAAAATCTGGGTCGATAACAAAGTTGATTTTACCCAAAACAGCACCTTAATTATTGCAGCCGTGAGTTTAATTATGGGCGCAGGCAACTTCAGTTTACACATTGGATCATTTGACTTGGGCGGTATTGGTACCGCAACACTAGCTGCGATTTTACTCAACCTATTTTTAAACCGTGGTGAAGAGACTGTAGCAAAAGTTCAAAGTGTGGAAAGTGAAGCGAACAACAGCGTTGTGCAAGGTTCTTAATGAACCTGAATGGAGAGATCAATTGAGTCAAAGTATTGCTTTTATTGGATTAGGTGCGATGGGTTGGCATATGGCTTCCCATCTTCCCAAGCTCGGTTTACCCGTGTATGTCTGGAACCGTACAGTTGAAAAAGCCGTTCTACATGCACAGCAGTTTGGTACACAGGCTGTGAGTTTGGAACAAGCCGTACAAGCCGATTTTATTATTTCCTGTTTGCCAACCAGTGCAGATGTTGAACAACTGATTGCTGAATTTCCACCCAAAACGGGCAGTATCTGGATTGACTGTACCAGTGGTGTGCCAGATTCAGCACGCAAGTTATCTCAGCAGCTTGGGCAAAATCAGGTTGCTTATTTAGATGCACCTGTATCAGGTCAAACGATTGGCGCGGAACGGGGAATCTTAACCGTGATGTTGGGTGGAGATGAACAAGCTTATCAGCGTGCTTTACCGATCATTTCTGCATTTGCTGGCTTGGTTGAATATGTTGGATCTAGTGGTTCAGGGTTTGCGGTAAAAGCCGTAAATAATGTTCTGATGGCCACCCATTTGTGGGCTTTGGCGGAGGGACTGACCATTCTGAAGCAGCGACAGGTTGATGTTTCAGCGGCATTGAATTGTATTAATCATTCAAGTGGTAAAAGTACGGTGTCTGATTCGATCATGGCGCAAAAGGTATTGAACCGTAGTTTTCCTAAAACCTTTGCCTTGAATTTATTACAAAAGGATATTGGCATTGGCTTAGATTTAGCACAACAACAGGATTCAAACGTGCCAATTTTTGAAAGTATTCAAGCGTTGTTTAAGGAGATTCCAACAGCGCAAGCCGAGCAGATGGATTTCACCGCGGCTGTGTCTGTACTCGAACAATGGAACCAAACGATATTAGAAGCCTAAAGTTGCAATGGCATAGGGAAATGCCGAAATCTAGATCTTCACGAAGAAGGTTTTTAAAACGAAATCTACAGAAAATGCTCAGTGTCATCTGTATTTCAGCAAAATTGGTTGTATCATGATTCTGTTATAAATAGTCAATAAACTTAGGGATATAACATGAGTACTGATTCAGCCTTTCCAACACCAAATAATTTAGGTATCGCAGTTTATAGTAACAATGCCGAAGCGATTGGTAATACACCATTAGTACGTATTAATCGTGTCATTTCGGGTGGTGCAAATGTATTTGCCAAAGTTGAAAGCCGAAACCCTGCTTTTTCAGTGAAATGTCGTATTGGTGCGGCACTGATTGCCGATGCAGAAAAACGTGGCGCGTTAAAAGCAGGTATGCATATTGTAGAACCGACCAGTGGTAATACAGGAATTGCTTTAGCGTTTGTTGCTGCGGCAAAAGGCTATGAGATTACTTTAACCATGCCAGCAAGCATGAGTATTGAACGTCGTAAAGTGTTAAAAGCATTGGGTGCAAACTTGGTATTGACTGAGCCAGCGAAAGGAATGAAAGGTGCTGTAGATGAAGCAGTACGTTTAGCCACTGAGCAACCTGAACATTATTTCCTTCCACAACAATTTGAAAATCCAGCCAATCCACAAATTCATGAAGACACGACAGGCCCTGAAATTTGGGCAGCGACCAACGGTCAGGTCGATATTTTAGTGGCAGGTGTAGGTACAGGTGGCACAATTTCAGGGATTTCACGTTTCTTTGAAAAAGTGAAAAACCAGCCAATTTACTCAGTTGCAGTAGAACCTGCTGAATCTGCAATTATTGGACAAACCAAGCGTGGTGAAACTATCACACCAGCGCCACATAAAATCCAAGGGATTGGGGCAAACTTTATTCCAAAGAATTTGGACCTCGATTTGGTGGATGAAGTTATTGCGATTACTAGCCAAGATGCAATTGACTGGGCGCGTAAAACTGCAACTCAAGAAGGAATTTTAGTGGGTATTTCTAGCGGTGCAGCGATGGCAGCGGCAGCACAGTTGGCAGCGCGTCCTGAAAATGCAGGCAAGAACATTGTGGTGATTTTACCTGATAGCGGTGAACGCTATTTATCTTCAGTTCTGTTTGAAGATATTTCTGCTGATTAAGTTGGTTTGATCTGTATAAAACGTAAATCAGCCGCTGAATAAGCGGCTGATTTATAATATTATATTTGTTAAGCACAACGCGTTTGCATATAGGCATTGGCATAATTCGAGGGATTTTTTCGGTCTAAACGTTGACTGATATTTTGACTGGCTTGCATCAGCGCATCAACATGAATCCCTGTTTCAAAACCCATGCCATTGAGTAAATACAATAAATCTTCGGTACTGACATTCCCTGAAGCGCCTTTGGCATAAGGACAGCCGCCTAACCCTGCAATTGAAGAGTCAAAAACACGAATGCCTTGTTCTAAGGATTGGTAAATATTGGCAATGGCCATGCCGTAGGTGTTGTGGAAATGTCCTGCTATGAATTGAGCATCTAATTCGCTTAAACAAGCTTCCCACATGTTTTTGACACGGTTGGGAGTGGCTGTACCAATGGTTTCACCCAAAGAGACTTCATAACAGCCCATATCAAATAAACGGGTTACAACTTTGCTGACTTGTTTCGGGTCAATTGCACCTTCATAAGGGCAATCAACCACACAAGACACATAGCCACGGACTTTGATGTCATGTTCTTTGGCTGCTTTTAGAATATCGGCAAATTTTTCAAAGCTTTCATCAATTGAACAATTAATGTTTTTTTGCGTGAAGCTTTCAGAAGCTGCGGTAAAAACCGCAACCTCTTTACAACCGACAGCCAAAGCAGATTCAAAACCTTTCATGTTTGGGGTGAGCAAACTGAATTGGACATTCGGGTCTTTTGGCAATTGAGCATAGAGTTCATCACTCAATGCCATTTGCGGCACCCATTTGGGTGACACACAAGAACCGACTTCAATGGCTTTAAGTCCCGTTTGCATTAAATCCAGAATCAGTTGTTTCCGATCTTGAAGGGTGAGTGAGGTTTTCTCATTCTGCAACCCGTCACGTGGACCGACTTCGACAATTTTTACAAATTCAGTCATGCCACTTCCTCTGCTAAAGCCTGAAATTCCACCAGTTCATCACCTGCTTTGACTTGATCACCAGGCTGGAAGTAGGCTGAAGTAATTACACCATCGCGTGGAGCACGAATGGCATATTCAATTTTCATGGCTTCTAAAGTGAGTAAGATGTCATCCTTTTTCACTTGTGAATTGGCTTCTACCAAAACTTGGGTAATCACGCCCGGCATTGGTGCTTTTAGATTGCCCTCATTTTGTTGAGTATCGTCATGACCATAGTTTGGACGGATATAAGCAAATTTATGCGTTTGCCCATTTTCGAAAACAGTTAAATGGTCTGCATCAATGCTAAATGCCAATTTTGATTGTTTGCCATTCAGATTGAGTTGAGCTGAATGAGCATCAAACAGTTGCCCCTGAATTGGATATTCTTGACCTTGATAGGTCGCGATAAAACCGTTATCAATAGCGCTAAAATGGACTTCAATAGCTTGTTGATTCAGTTGCAATTTTATGCCGTATTGAGTCTTCACATTGACACGCCAAAGCGGTGATGATGACCAAACAGGATTTGCATTTCGCTGCTGATGAAAACGCTTCAATAGTTCAATAAATGCCGCTGATACAATGGTTTCGGATGAAGCAACTTCCGCATTCATTAAAAACGCATCTTCACGTTGAATCAGATTAGTATCCAGTTTGGCATTTTTAAATGAATCACAGCGAATGATACGGTCCAAGAATGCAATATTATTGCCTAAGCCTTCGACATGAAACTGACCTAAAGCATGGTGCATTTGGACCAATGCTGCTTCACGGTTTTCGCCCCAAACAATTAACTTGGCAATCATTGGGTCGTAGAACGTGGTAATTTCATCGCCTTCAACAATTCCGCTATCCACACGGACATGCTGATTTTGATTTGGATAATGTAAATAACTAATTTGACCAATCGCAGGAAGGAAGCCTTTTTCAGGTTCTTCTGCATAAACCCGCGCTTCAATTGCATGGCCATGAATTTGTAATTCATGTTGTTGCTTCGGTAATGGCTCGCCATAAGCCACGCGGAGTTGCCACTCGACCAAGTCTTGTCCTGTAATCATTTCAGTCACAGGATGTTCTACTTGTAGGCGAGTATTCATTTCCATGAAATACGCTGTACCATCTTGTTCTACAATAAACTCAACCGTACCTGCACCAACATAATCCACTGCACGTGCAGCATCAATTGCAGCTTGACGCATCGCCTCTAGTTTATGCTGTGGCATCAATGGCGCAGGTGCTTCTTCCAGTACTTTTTGGTGGCGACGTTGCACTGAACAATCACGTTCGAATAGGTGCACATAATTACCGTGGGTATCACCAAAAACTTGCACTTCAATATGGCGTGGTTGTATCACATAGCGTTCAATTAACACGTCATCATTGGCGAAGCTTGATTTGGCTTCACTCTTACAAGAAGCAAGGGAACTTAAGAAGTCAGCTTCACGTTCAACCAAACGCATCCCTTTACCGCCACCGCCTGCGCTGGCTTTAATTAACACTGGATAGCCAATTTGGTCTGCTTGCTGTTTTAGGAAAGCTGCATCTTGATTGGTGCCATGATAACCCGGAGTTAAGGGCACACCCGCTTTTTCCATAAGTGCTTTAGAGGTTGCTTTTAGACCCATAGCTAAAATGGCAGAAACAGGAGGACCAATAAAGGTAATGTTATTTTTTTCACAAGCTTCTGCAAACTGGTCATTTTCAGACAAAAAGCCATAACCTGGATGAATTGCTTGTGCGCCTGTAGTTAGAGCCGCTTGAATAATACGGTCAATCTGTAAATAGCTTTGAGAAGCAGGGGATTCACCAATATAAATGGCTTCGTCTGCTTGTTTGACATGTTGTGATTGAGCATCGGCATCTGAATAGACGGCAACTGTCGCAATGCCCATTTTTTTCGCAGTGCGAATAACACGACAGGCAATTTCACCACGGTTTGCAATTAGAATTTTTTCAAACATTGTTCTGTCCTTATTATCGTTATGCCGTTGCCTTAATCCAAGCTGGGCTATGTTTGTTTAAAAAAGCATTCAGTCCATTTTTTGCTTCTTCACCTTGACGCACATGGGCAATATGTTGCGCGGTTTTAAGCAATAGGCTTTCATCGACACTTTGTTGATTCACCATTTGAATCAGTTGTTTCGACGCAGCTTGTGCTTCAGGTCCACCTAATAATAAGGCTTGTATCATGTCATCAATTTTGGCATCCAGTAATTCAGGTGTGGTCACTTCATGGACTAAACCAATTTGTAGCGCTTGCTCAGCCGTAATACGTTCAGCCGTGAGAAAGTAACGTGAAGCCTGACGTGCACCAATCGCACGAATCACATACGGACTAATGGTTGAGGGTGCCAACCCCAAACGAACTTCTGACGTTGCAAATTTTGCATCTGTACTGGCTACACAAATATCACAAGCAGAAGCAAGTCCCATACCTCCACCAAAGGCAATACCTTGTACACGCGCAATGGTTGGCTGTTTTAAAGTTGCTAAGCTTTGCAGCATTTTCGCAAGTTTTAACGCATCTGCTTCATTGTCTGCTTGAGAGGCTTGTCCTGCTTGTTTCATCCAGTTTAAGTCAGCACCAGCAGAAAAGCTTTTACCACGACCCGCCAAAACCACTACGCGAATATCATGACGTTCATTCAACTGTTGAAAGCAGTGATGTAGTTCCTCAATCACTGTCGTGTTGAACGCATTATGAAGTTCAGCGCGATTGATCCAAACCGTTGCTACTTGCTGTTGCTGTTCGAGTTGTAAAAATTGATAGTCCATTTTTCACCCCTTACATGCGGAACACGCCGAACTTGGTTGGTTGAATTGGCGCCGTCAGTGCCGCAGCCAAACTTAAACCCAACACTTGACGAGACTGAGCCGGGTCAATTACGCCATCATCCCATAAACGTGCAGAAGAGTAATATGGATGACCTTGATGTTCGTATTGATCACGAATGGGTTGTTTGAATTCATCTTCTGCATCGGCAGACCAAGATTCACCTTTTTGTTCAATTTGGTCACGTTTGATGGTCGAGAGTACACTCGCTGCTTGTTCACCCCCCATCACCGAAATCCGTGAATTTGGCCAAGTCCACAAGAAACGTGGCGAATAAGCACGACCACACATACCGTAGTTTCCAGCCCCAAATGATCCACCAATAATCAAAGTCAGCTTAGGCACATTGGCTGTAGCAACTGCCATGACCAGTTTGGCACCGTGTTTAGCAATCCCTTCATTTTCGTACTGACGTCCGACCATAAAGCCTGTGATATTTTGTAAGAACAATAATGGAATATTGCGTTGTACACAGAGCTCGATAAAGTGCGCGCCTTTTTGCGCTGACTCAGAGAATAGAATCCCGTTGTTGGCAATAATTCCGACAGGCATACCGTAAATTTTGGCAAAGCCCGTAATTAACGTTGTTCCAAAACGTGCTTTAAATTCGTCTAAACGCGAACCATCGACGATTCGGGCAATAATTTCACGAACATCAAAAGGCTTACGGGTATCACTTGGCACAATGCCATAAAGTTCTTCGGCAGGGAAAAGTGGTTCTTCAATTCCTTCTGCTGTTTTATTCGGTTGAATATTTAAATTCGCTACAATATTTCGCGCAATCTGAAGGGCATGTTCGTCATTCTCGGCCAAATGGTCAGCGACCCCAGAAAGGCGAGTATGCACGTCGCCACCACCAAGGTCTTCACTGCTGACCACTTCACCTGTCGCAGCTTTTACTAATGGTGGGCCACCCAAGAAAATGGTGCCTTGGTTACGCACAATAATGGTTTCATCCGACATGGCAGGAACGTAAGCACCACCTGCGGTACAACTGCCCATTACCACTGCAATTTGAGCGATACCTAAGCTCGACATACGGGCTTGGTTATAGAAAATACGCCCAAAGTGATCGCGGTCTGGAAACACTTCATCTTGCATGGGTAAATATGCACCGCCTGAATCCACCAAGTAAATGCAAGGTAAGCGGTTTTGTTCTGCAATTTCTTGTGCACGTAAATGCTTTTTCACCGTCAGTGGATAATAAGTTCCGCCTTTTACCGTTGCATCATTAGCAACGATCATGCAGGTGACACCATTCACTTGACCAATCCCAGCAACTACGCCCGCAGCAGGTACATCATCGGCATAGACTTTATGTGCCGCCAATTGTCCAATTTCAAGGAAAGCGGTTCCTGCATCAATCAGTTGATCAATACGGTCACGGGCTAACAATTTGCCACGAGCAATATGTTTTTGGCGCGCGCTTTCACCACCACCTAAGGCAATTTTTTGGCTGATTTGTTTTAAATCTTGAACAAGATTTAACATCGTTGCCTGATTGTTTTTAAATTCTTCACTGCGGCTGTTAATTTTGCTTTGCAGTTGATTTAAATCTGTAGTTCCGCCAGCAAAAGTGATGTTCTGATTGGTTTGTTTTGGCATTTGCACCAGATTCAACTCTTCATGACCGCTTTGCATTTGGGTTTGTAATTGATTCATATAAACTTCCTTGTATAAAGTGAGCCAGAAGCGTTAAGCCGTTTCGTTAAATAATTCACGACCGATTAACATACGGCGTATTTCAGAAGTTCCTGCACCAATTTCATAAAGTTTTGCATCACGCCACAAACGACCTGCTGCAAACTCGTTGATATAGCCATTACCACCCAATGCTTGAATGGTTTCACCTGCCATCCACGTTGCTTTTTCAGCAGCATAAAGAATGGCACTGGCAGCATCTTTTCGTAAGCTACGGCTATGTTCAGCTTTGTCGCATTCAGCACCCACCGCATACACAAGCGCTTTACAAGCTAACCAAGTTGAATACATATCGGCAATTTTGCCTTGCATGAGCTGGAACTCACCAAGTGCTTGTCCAAACTGTTTACGATCATGAATATAAGGAATTACGGTATCCATGCAGGCATCCATAATGCCTAGAGGGCCAGCACTGAGTACCGCACGTTCATAATCCAGACCGCTCATAAGCACTTTTACGCCATTTCCCACACCGCCGAGTACATTTTCTTTTGGCACTTTAACGTTGTCGAAAAACAATGGATACGTATTTGAACCGCGCATCCCCAATTTATCGAGATGGTTCCCATGGCTGAAACCTGGCATATCTTTTTCAACCAAGAATGCCGTCATGCCTTTAACGCCTGCTTGTAAATCAGTTTTGGCATAAACCACCAAGACATCGGCATCACCACCATTGGTAATCCACATCTTTGAGCCATTTAATAGGTAATGATCGCCTTGTTCTTCTGCTTTTAATTTCATGCTGACCACATCAGAACCTGCATTTGGTTCAGACATTGCCAATGCACCTACAAATTCACCAGAAATAAGTTTAGGCAAATAACGTTGTTTTTGTTCTTCATTACCATTTCGCTTAATTTGGTTCACACATAGGTTAGAATGTGCTCCGTAAGATAATCCTATAGCGGCAGATGCGCGTGAGATTTCTTGCATAACAATAATATGCGCTAAATAACCGAGGTTAGAACCACCATACTCTTCGCTTACTGTTAAACCATGTAAGCCCATGTCACCCATTTTCTTCCAAAGGTGTGCAGGGAATACATTGTCACGATCCACTTGTTGAGCAATTGGTGCTATTTCTTTTGCACAAAATGCAGCAACTGAATCACGCAGTGCGATCAAAGTTTCATCTAAACCGAAACTTAAGGTTTGTAGACTAAGTTGTAATGGAACGTGTGCGTTCATGCTGTTCATCCTGAGGTTATATTTGTTGTCCAATAAGCATTGTTGTTGTGCTTGTAGTTTTACAATACATCTATTTTTTAAAAAAGTGAACTAAAATTCACAAAATGATTTACAATTCATTTTATCTGGATGAGAATAAGATTATGAGTTATAAAAGATCGACATTGATGCAAGAGCGAATGGAACAAAATCGACAGTCGATTTTGCAATCTGCGCGAGAACTTATTGCTCAAGGGGGATTTAAAGATGCCCAAATTCAAGCGATTGCGGAACGTGCAGGCGTTTCTAGTGGCTTGGTTTATCGCTATTTTGATAATAAAAGTGAAGTCTTAATTGAAGTGTTGTCTGAAGCGATTCAGCATGAAATTCATATTTTGAATACGATTGCGAGCAGTGAAGGGTTAACAGCACAACAAAAATTACATAAGGCTGTCACGACCTTTGTTAAGCGGGCACTCAACAGTCCTCAACTGTCGTATTCACTCATGTTCGAACCTGTAGATCCAATTGTTGAGCATGAGCGTTTTCGCAGTAAACAGTTAATTAAACAAACGATTAACGAGATTCTTGCCGAAGGGAAAGTCAATGGTGAGTTCGGTTTTGAAGATTTAAATACGGTGGCGTTATGCATTGTCGGAAGCATGACTTTTGTCGTAATTGAACCTTTAAATCCATCTCGTAATGTCATGTTTGATCAAAACTACAAAGATTACTTTGTGAAACAGGTTGCAGACTTTTGTGTACAAGCTGTGCAATTACAGGATCGTAATTAAATAGTCTTATATGCAAAGGAGGGAAATCCGTACAAAGTAATCTCTGTGATCAAAATAAAACAGTAAGAATCAGAATTACAAAGAATCAAGGAGAGTGATTCAAATGACACAGGTACGGTTAAGCTATGCGTATGGAACCAGCAGTCAACCTTTATTGGGCATGACGATTGGTGAAAAATTTGATCAGGCATGTGCGCAATATGCAGATCAAGATGCTGTGGTCAGTGTGCATCAGAATGTACGGTTAAGCTATAAAGAGCTACAAGCACAGGTAAATGCTTTTGCTTGTAGCTTACTCAAACTGGGGTTCAAAAAAGGCGATCGGCTTGCCATTTGGTCACCCAATTGTGTGGAATGGACCATTACTCAATTCGCTGCATTTAAAGCAGGCATTATTCTCGTCAACCTAAACACTGCGTATAAAAGTAACGAGCTAGAATACGTGCTGAATAAGGTGTCGTGTAAAGGTTTAGTCATTGCATCGCAATTTAAAACCACAAATTATCAAGAGCTTTTAACCAAAATTGCACCTGAGCTGCAAGAAGCTGAAGATAAAATCTTAAATGCGCTACGTTTACCTCATTTAAAACACGTGATTAAAATTGATGATGCCGTGCATACTGGTATTCATCGTTTCCAAGATCTGTTGGGGCAACCTACCGCAAAACAACTTAATCATTTAGAAGGGGTTGCAAGTGAGTTGCAGTTTGATGAAACCATTAATATTCAGTTTACTTCTGGAACGACGGGCAACCCGAAAGGCACCATGCTCACGCACAATAACATTTTAAATAATGGTTATTTTGTCGGTGAAGCGATTCATTTAACTCCGCAAGATCGCGTGTGTATTTCAGTCCCTTTGTTTCATTGTTTTGGCATGGTGATGGGGAATTTAGCCTGTATTACACATGGTTCAACCATGGTCTATCCATCGGCTGTATTTAATCCATTAGACACCTTAAAAGCCATTCAGCAAGAGAAATGTACAGCAGCTTATGGTGTGCCCACCATGTTCATTGCCACTTTAGAGCATGAACAATTCAACGACTTTGATTTGAGTAGTTTACGTACAGGCATTATGGCAGGTAGCCCGTGTCCGCGCGAAATCATGCAACGTGTCATGGAGCGAATGCACATGACGGAAATTACCATTTGTTATGGCATGACCGAAACGGCACCTGTAAGTGCGCAAAGCTCGACCAGTGATACGGTGGAACAACGTGTCGGTACGGTAGGTCGCGTACATCCGCATTTAGAAATCAAAATTGTGGATGAAGCAGGCAAAGTCGTACCGCGTGGCAAGCTAGGGGAACTGTGTGTTCGTGGTTATTCAGTGATGTTGGGTTATTGGGAAGATGGTGAAAAAACCCAAGAAGTGATTGATAACGCGCGTTGGATGCATACGGGTGATATTGCTGAAATGGATGATGACGGCTTTGTAAAAATTAAAGGTCGCATTAAAGATGTGGTGATTCGTGGCGGTGAGAACCTGTTTCCGAAAGAAATTGAAGATTTCTTATATACCCATCCAGATGTCAGCGATGTACAGGTCATTGGTCTGCCAGATGCACGTTATGGTGAAGAACTATGTGCCTGTATCATTTTACATGAGCACCATGAAACCACGGAAGAAAGTATTCGACGTTACTGTGCTGAACATATTTCACATAATAAAGTACCACGTTATGTGCGTTTCTTTACAGAGTTTCCAATGACCGCATCTGGTAAAGCACAAAAATTCCGACTTCAAGAATTTATGCGTAAAGAGCTGAATTTACTGGAAGATATTGCATAACGTGATCTTCTGACTTGGAGTTTCCCTTTACTCTGCTTCAGGGTAAAGGGAAAAAATGAAAAAGTCTGAATAAATCAAACAGAATAAGGAAATCATGATGGAACTTCGTCACGATTGGACTCGCGCAGAAATACAAAATCTATATCAGCAACCCTTTTTAGATTTGGTTTTTCAAGCACAACAAATCCATCGACAAAATTTTAATGCGAACCAGATTCAGGTCAGCACTTTATTATCGATTAAAACAGGCAAATGCCCTGAAGATTGCAAATATTGCTCTCAATCTGCACGTTATGATTCAAAACTAGAAGCAGAAAAGCGTATTGCTGTAGACAAAGTGATTAGTGAAGCCAAAGAAGCATTAGAGTCTGGTTCTTCTCGCTTCTGTATGGGTGCTGCATGGCGTAACCCGCATGAGCGTGATATGCCTTATGTACTTGAAATGGTTCGTGAAGTCAAAGCTTTAGGTTTGGAAACTTGCATGACTTTAGGCATGTTAAATCAGTCTCAGGCTGAACGCTTAAAAGATGCAGGACTCGATTACTACAATCACAACCTTGATACTTCGCGTGAGTATTATTCAAATATCATCAGTACCCGTACGTTCGATGATCGTTTAAATACGCTTGAATATGTACGTGGTGCAGGCATGAAAGTCTGTAGTGGCGGTATTGTTGGTTTGGGTGAAGACACTGCTGATCGTATTGGGCTATTACTTGAACTTGCGACTTTACCTATTCACCCAGAATCTGTGCCAATTAACATGTTGGTTCCAATTGAAGGCACCCCATTGGCAGATGTAGAAAAGCTCGATGTGACTGAATGGATTCGTACCATTGCTGTTGCACGTATCATTATGCCAAAAAGCTATATTCGACTTTCTGCGGGTCGTGAATCATTGACTGATTCAGACCAAGCCTTGGCATTCATGGCTGGTGCAAATTCCATTTTCTCAGGTGAAAAACTGCTGACGACGCCAAATGTCGCACAGGGCAAAGATCAACAATTATTTCAAAAATTAGGTTTAACGGTTGAAAAGACAAAACCATCCATTGCGGAACTGACTTTGGATGCAATGTCGGTGGCTTAAGCAAAATCTGAAAGCAGTACGCAATGATGAAAAGCATTTAGCACATTCATATCGTCTGCATAACAATTAAATAGAGTGCAATATGGCGAAAGACTTTAATAACCAACAAGTAGTGGATGGATACGATGACCATATCCGCAAGCTTATTCCAGGCTATGAGTTAACGCATCAGCAAATCGATGCC
Source organism: Acinetobacter sp. AM (assembly GCF_003105055.1). Classification (NCBI taxonomy): domain Bacteria; kingdom Pseudomonadati; phylum Pseudomonadota; class Gammaproteobacteria; order Moraxellales; family Moraxellaceae; genus Acinetobacter; species Acinetobacter sp. AM. The sequence goes on from NZ_QETG01000014.1 coordinate 48,820, forward strand.
ATTTTAACTCATCATTATGCCGAACAAGAACATGTAGACATTCTGGTGGTGGGCTGTGGAACAGGATATGAAATTCAATATTTGGCGCAAAAGCACCCAACTTGGAACTTTACTGCGCTAGATCCATCACATGTCATGTTATGTAAGGCAAAGCAACTTCTAGAAAAGAAAGGTGTTTTAAGCCGTATTCGCTTTATTCATGGCGATACAAAATCCATCGGTACAACTCATACTTTTGACGCTGTATTATCTATTCTGGTGGCTCATTTTATTCCATTGGAATCAAAGCAAAACTTCTTTAAAGACATCTTTACTCAACTAAAGCCCAATGGGATGCTGCTGACTTATGACTTAATGAAAGAAACCGAAGCACATGAGATTTTTGTACTAAAGCAACTTTGTGAAAATAATGGCTTAACCACAGTTCAAAGTGAAAAAATGGTTGAACGTTTACAGCAAGATTTTTTCTTGGTGTCGCCAAGAATGGGGCAGCAACTCTTATCTAATGTTGGATTTAAAAAAGTTAAAACCTACAGCCAAATTCTAAATTATTACGGATTTTGTGCAGTGAAATAATGCCCATTGAAACAACAAACTTAATTAAGGAATACACAAAAGAATAAGGATATGAATATGCCTGCTTATTATCGTTTAATACAACGCGAACAACATGCGGATGGGAGTGTAACTGCACATTATCAATCAAATATTCATGCGCAAGGTGCTTGGAATCCGCATGAGCAACATATGGCACCTGCAACAGGCGTAATTTGTGCAGAATTGGAACAATTTTTACCCCGAGATGACATGCGAATAGGGCGCATTAGTCTCGATATTTTTGGTTTAATTGGATTTGGCGATTTTAGTATTAGCACCCGTATGATTCGAGGTGGGAAAACCATTGAGTTGATTGAAAGCGAAATGCAAGCCAATGGTAAAACCTGTATTGTTGCCCGTGCATGGAAAATGCTTACACAGGACACGCATAGTATTGCGGGACTTGAAGACCAAAAAGTTCAGCATCCAGAGCAATTACCTATTTGGGATGGCATGAAATGCTGGCCAGGTGGATATATTCAGAGCATTGAAACCCGTACGGAAGCGTCCCGTAGGGCAGGAAAAGGACTCGTTTGGCTAACCAACCAATGTAACATGGTGGAAGGTAAAACCACGTCAGATTTTGTCAAACTGATGGGCATGGTGGATACTGCAAATGGTGTTGTGCCACGCCAAGACCCTCAAGCGGGCTGGGCATTTCCAAATTTAGATTTGCAAATTCATTTGTATCGCATTCCTCAGGGACAATGGTTAGGTTTAGACGTCGAACAGCAATATGGTACAGATGGTATTGGTCTGACCAGTGCTGTCCTGCATGATGTACATGGCCCTTTTGGTCGCAGCGAACAAATCTTAACCTTGCGAAAACTCTAATCTAAGCCATAAAAGCTAAAGTTGAATGATACATTGCTGACTTAAGTTTTTAAGCTCAGCATGATTCACTTGAACATTGCTCCATTTCGCCATTTGCTGAATCAGCCATTCAAAATCTTCAACTTTAGGGGTAGCCGTATCTTCAATTAAATTTCGGATAATATTCTGAATTTTATAAAATTCTTGAACATGGATACGATCTGAACACTCAAATTGTAAAACCTCATATTCAGTTAATAATGCCCAAATCTGGCTAAAATCCTGCATGGTTTTGATTTCATGCTGTGCTTTTTGAATGGCTTGAGTAATTGCTTGTAAAGTATTCGGATGTGCTGTAGCCCATTCTTTGGTCACAGCTAACACTTTATCGGCAATTTCAGGAATGATATTCTGGCTAGAAGCCACGATCTGACTCAATCCTAAGACTTCGCCTTGAGTATTCCAAGGCTCCCCAACACAGAAACCATCAATCACATTATTGCTCAATGCTTCTACCATATAAGGTGGCGGTAAAATTCTGAGTTTAATGCTTTGGGCTAATTCTGCATCTGCCAATGCGAGCCATTCACGAATGCAAAAATGATGAATAGAATTGGCAAATACATGTGCCAATTGAATATTTTGTCCATTTTGAATCGCGGCAACAACTTTAGCTGCGACTTCCGTTGCGGTGTCGTTATGGGTAATGCCCAGATCAAAACATAATTTCTGACTTAAACTGATATAAGCGCGATTTACACTTAAAACCAAAGGTGTTTGAAACGGAATGCCAATATGATCTGTGCCTATTGAGGCTGCGGGTAAAATACCTGATAAACAGTGTGCTGCATCTAATAATCCAAAAGCCAAACGGTCTCGCAGACTGGCCCAAGAGGCTTCTTTAACCAGTGTGACATCTAATCCAAGCTCATCAAAATAACCACAATGTTTTGCCCAAAGTATAGAAATACAGTCGAGCAATGGAATATAGCCAAGTTGAATATGTGTTTTTTCGAGTTCTAGCATAGCTTAATCCTTCAACTTGGTTTGTAGTAATTCTTGCGCATCGAGTAGGCGACGTGCCATTTCTCCCATAGTAATTCGATGGCTCATGGCATTTTTACGGAGTAATTGAAATGCTTGATCTTCAGTGAGTTGATGCAGTTGCATCAAAAGAACTTTGGCTTTCTCGACATCTTTACGATCGGCCAGTTTATTCTGGGTTTCCTTTAAATCTGTCAGTAATTTCTTATGCTTTTTGAACTGTTCAATAGAAATCTCTAAAATACTGTCCAATTTTGCAGGATCAATACCATCGACAATATAAGCGGTAATTCCAGCATCAATGGCACTTTTAATCATCTCTTTTTGGCTGTTTTGGGTAAACAGCACAGTCGGTAAATCAAACTGGCTCACACAACTTTCAATAATGTCACGATGCGGATGATCCATATCCAGCAAAATGACATCGGCCTGTAAGTGCTCTAATTTGAACATATTTAAATGATCGATGGTTAAGCAGGCCACCACGTCAAAATCGTGCTGAAGCAGTGAATCTTTTATATAGTTGGCACGATCTTGATCATCATCAATCAGGGCAATTTTAAGCTTTGGCATATTTGAGCTATCGCTATTGGGCTGCTAATCAGGGCAGAACTGATGTTTATTTTGTAGCATTAACAAGCAATAAACATGCCGATGTACCATTTTGGTGATTAAACATACAAAACAATACAAATAAGCAAATCCTAAAATTTATCTGTGCACCATTACAAAGCAAAATGTGCAATTTAGTGGCAGAAGCTCAAATTCCGATGTTTTTCTAGTAATTATCCAATACTTGAGATTGAACATAATTTCAGCTTCAATATAAGAAAACATAGTTATTTATAAATTTATTCAAATAAAATAGTAACTTAAGTTAATGGTATTAATATTGGCATAGCAATTGCATTATCCCTTATGAGTCAAAGACGACTCTTAAAAAATTTGTAAGACGGCCAACGATGTCCGTTCTGATCGACCTGTAAAGCAGAGAAACCTGCCGAGTGGGAATTTATATACGTTCAGTTCAGGAAGGAGAGGGTTATGTCTTCAAATTTATATGAGAAAAAAGCCACAACAATAAGTCTTTTTAATTTTAAGACTTCAGCGATGCGAGCCTTCCACATGAGTTGGCTCGCCTTTTTTGTCTGCTTCTTTGCATGGTTTGCCTGTGCACCGCTCATGCCTGTCATCGCAGGCGAATTTCATCTGACTAAAGATCAAATTGCGAATATTAATATTGCAGCCGTTGCGATTACGATTTTGGTTCGCTTGATTGTTGGTCCACTCTGTGACAAATACGGTCCACGTAAAACTTATACCGCATTACTTATTCTTGGCAGCATTCCTGTATTTGGCGTTGCATCGGCCAACAGTTATGAATCTTTTCTGTTCTTTAGACTGCTCATCGGTGCAATTGGCGCAAGTTTCGTCATCACTCAATACCATACCAGCATTATGTTTGCCCCGAATGTTGTCGGGACTGCAAATGCAACTACTGCGGGTTGGGGAAATGCAGGTGGTGGTGCCACTCAAGCTTTAATGCCACTTCTACTTTCAGCTTTAGTGATGTTCGGTGTCGAACAAGCTATGGGGTGGAGAATTGCCTTACTTGTTCCTGGCATCATGATGCTGATTGTGGGCGGGCTGTACTGGAAATACACACAAGATTGCCCACAAGGCAACTTTAAGGAATTACGCGCTCAAGGCATTCAAGTTGGCAGTGAGAAAAAAGGTGGCTTAAACATCTTAATGCATGCAGCCCGTAACTATCGTGTCTGGATTCTATTTGGCTCTTACGCGGCATGCTTTGGTATCGAAATTTTTATTCATAACATTGTGGCCATGTACTACGTCGAAAACTTTGGCTTTGGACTAAAAGAAGCAGGTTTGGCTGCGGGTATTTTCGGACTTTTGGCACTGTTTGCTCGTGCTTTGGGTGGCATTATTTCTGACAAAGTGGCAACCAAAAAGGGTTTGGATGGTCGTACTAAAGTCTTGTTCGGCATGATCCTTATGGAAGGTCTGTTCCTGATCGTATTCTCACAAATGAACACTGCGATGTTGGCCATTTTAACCATGACAGTGTTTGCCTTGTTCACCCATATGGCTTGCGGCGCAACCTATGCATTGGTGCCATTTATTGATCGTGATGCCTTAGGCGGGGTTGCAGGCATTATTGGCGCAGGCGGCAACGTGGGTGCGGTTGCAGCAGGCTTCCTCCTCAAAGGTGTCTTAGATATTCAAACTTGCCTCATGGTTCTGGGTGGACTGGTGGTGATTGCAGCAAGTTTTGTGCTCATGATTCGCTTTTCGGTTGAACATAAAGAGAAAGAACAACGTCTATTTGAACAAGCCGTGCTTGATCGTAACAACATGGCATAAGTAAAAAAATTTAAGGAGAAAGAATATGAAACTACTTATGATTGGTCACGGTATGGTCGGGCACAAGTTCATCGAGAGTGTACTTGAGCAGGCAGGTGACGAAGTAGAAATTACCATTTTGGCAGAAGAACCACGTTTGGCATATGACCGCGTGCATTTAACTGAATACTTTTCTGGTAAAACTGCCAAAGATTTATCACTTGCACGTGCAGACTTTGCCGATGCCTATGGAATAGACCTGCGTTTAAATACCAAAGCCACTGCAATTGATAGCCTCAATAAAACCGTGACCACCAATCAGGGTGAAACACTTAGCTATGACAAATTAATTTTAGCCACAGGTTCTTATGCTTTTGTACCGCCAATTCCGGGTAATGAACGTCAAAACTGTTTTGTTTACCGTACCATTGAAGACTTAGATGCCATTAAAGCTGCCAGTTTAAATGCAAAAACAGGGGTGGTGATTGGTGGTGGCTTATTGGGACTAGAAGCCGCAAAGGCACTTTGTGACCTGAACCTAGAAACGCATGTGGTGGAATTTGCGCCACGCTTAATGGCCGTGCAAATTGATGACTTAGGCGGCAAAGTACTACGCACTAAAATTGAAAACCTCGGGGTTAAAGTTCATACCCAAAAAGCCACTCAATGTATTGAAGATGGGGCATCCGCAGTTCATGTAATGAAATTTGGCGATGGCTCAGAACTCGAAACGGATATCGTTTTATTCTCGGCAGGTATTCGCCCACGCGATGAACTTGCACGTTTAAGTGGTTTAGCCATTGGTGAACGTGGCGGTATTGTGATTAATGATTATTGCCAAACCAGTGATGAAGATATTTATGCCATTGGTGAATGTGCGCTTTGGAACAATAAAATTTTTGGCTTAGTGGCACCGGGCTATGACATGGCACGTATTGCAGCCAAGCATGTGATGCAGCAAGAATGCAATATTTTCGCTGGTGCAGACATGAGCACCAAATTGAAGTTAATGGGGGTAGATGTCGCATCTATCGGTGATGCACATGCCATGACTCCAAATTCGTTAAGCTATTTCTATGCCGATGAAGCTGCATTGGTATATAAAAAAATCGTGGTGAATGCAGAAAAAACCCAACTTTTGGGTGCTGTATTGGTGGGTGATGCCAAAGAATATAGCGACTTGCTACAAATGATGCTGAACGGTCTGGCATTACCCGAAGTTCCAGAAAGTCTCATTATGCCAGGGTTTGCGGACTTAGGCGCCAAAGCAGGCGGTAGCGGTGTCGATTTACTGCCAGACAGTGCCACCATCTGTTCATGTAATAACGTGTCGAAAGCCGATATTTGCCAAGCCATTAGTGACGGCTCGACCTCTTTGGGTGCGTTAAAGAAATGTACCAAAGCTGCGACGGCTTGTGGAGGGTGTGCACCATTAGTAACGCAGGTATTGAAGTCTGAATTACAACGTCAAGGCGTCACGGTCAATAATCATATTTGCGAACACTTCCCATACTCACGTCAAGAGCTGTATCACTTGGTTCGTGTGAATGAAATTAAAACCTTCGACGATTTGATTCATCAGCATGGGCATGGTTTGGGCTGTGATATTTGTAAACCAACGGCTGCAAACATTTTGGCTTCTTGCTGGAATGATTTCGTACTTGAACCAAGTCATGCAGGTTTACAAGACAGTAACGACTACTACTTAGGAAACATCCAAAAAGATGGTTCTTACTCCGTTGTACCACGTATGGCAGGAGGTGAAGTCACACCAGATGGCTTAATTGCTGTAGGTCAAATTGCCAAAAAATACAACCTGTACACCAAAATTACGGGCGGGCAACGTGTTGATATGTTTGGCGCGCAAGTGCATCAACTGCCGTTGATTTGGGAAGAGTTGAATGCCGCAGGTTTTGAATCTGGTCATGCTTACGGCAAATCATTACGTACGGTTAAATCTTGTGTCGGCAGTACATGGTGCCGTTATGGTGTGGATGATTCAGTCGGTTTAGCCATTTTCCTCGAAAACCGCTACAAAGGTTTACGCTCACCACATAAATTAAAAATGGCAGTTTCGGGTTGTACCCGTGAGTGTGCAGAAGCTCAAGGTAAAGATGTTGGCGTGATTGCCACTGAAAAAGGTTGGAACCTCTATGTCTGTGGTAATGGTGGCATGAAACCACGCCATGCAGAATTGATTGCATCTGACTTAGATACCGAAATGCTGATTCGCTATATCGACCGTTTCTTTATGTTCTACATTCAAACCGCGGATCGTTTACAACGTACCAGTGTATGGCGCGACAACATGGAAGGTGGCTTAGACTATTTAAAATCCGTGATTATTGAAGATTCACTGGGTTTAGCCACAGAACTTGAACGTCGTATGCAGCACATTGTTGGGACTTATCAAGATGAATGGCGTACCGCAGTTGAGAACCCTGAAATTCGTAAACGTTTCCAAACCTATATCAATGCCAATGCTGAGCAGCAAGCTGATCCGCATATTCAATTTACCCAAGAACGCGGACAAATTCGCCCATTAAACAGCGCAGAACGCGCTGAAGACCGTATTCCAATGGTTGAAGCATAATAAGGAGAACGCAAATGACTATTTTAAATGATAAAAATATGCTTCCAGATCAAAACTGGGTTGAGGTCTGTGATTTAAATGACATCACCCCGAATACGGGTGTAGGGGCTTTGGTTGAAGGACAAGCGATAGCTTTGTTCCGTGTAGGGACAGAAAAACGCGTTTATGCACTGAGCAATAAAGATCCTTTCAGCCAAGCCAATGTCATGAGCCGTGGCATTATTGGCGACTTACAAGGTGAACGCGTCATTGCATCGCCCATTTATAAGCAGCATTTTAGTTTAGCCACTGGACGTTGCTTAGAAGATAAAGATCAAAAACTACTGGTGTTCCCAACCAAAATTCAGGATGGTCGTGTTTGGGTGAGTCCTACAGCACAAAAGACTTATATCACCAACAATGGACCTTCTTCAGAAAAAATGAAGTTGGTTTTGATTGGAAATGGTTTGGCAGGTATGCGCTGTCTGGAAGATTTATTGGATATGGCACCAGATCGTTATGAAATTACCGTCATTGGTGAAGAACCGTGGGGCAACTATAACCGCATTATGCTGTCGCCAGTGTTATCAGGTGAAAAAACAGTTGAAGACATTATGCTACATCCACATGCATGGTATCGCGACAAAGGTATGCGTTTTATTGCAGATGATCCTGCCGTCAAAATTGATCGTCCACGCAAACAAGTACATACCCAAACAGGCATTGTGGTGGATTATGACCGACTCATTTTAGCCACAGGGTCTAAACCTTTTGTGCCACCAGTAAAAGGCGCAGATCTAAAAGGTGTCGTGAGTTTCCGTGATATCTATGATGTCAATACCATGCTGGAATATTGTAAAAACAAACCTAATGCCGTGGTGATTGGTGGTGGTTTACTTGGTTTAGAAGCGGCATATGGTTTAAAACGCCGTGGCATGAATGTCACCGTTTTACATTTAATGAATCGAATTATGGAACGTCAACTGGATGATCGTGCCAGTCAAATGCTTCGCCATAGTATTGAACAAAAAGGAATTCGGATTATTACCGAAGCCAATACTGAAGAGCTAATCGGTACAGATGGTCAAGTCAGCCAAGTGCGTTTAAAAGATGGTACTGTGTTAGATGCAGATTTGGTGGTCTTTGCAGTCGGTATTCGCCCGAATATTGGCCTAGCGCAAAGCGCAGGACTCAGAACCAACCGTGGCGTCATGGTGAATGACACCATGCAAACTTTTGACCCAAGTATTTATGCAGTGGGTGAATGTATTGAACATCGCAGTCAGACCTTTGGTTTAGTCGAGCCTTTATGGGGACAAGCTTTTATTTGTGCAAGTCACTTGGCAGAACATGGCAGTTTGACCTTTAAAGCCCCAACGGTTCCGACCCAATTAAAAGTCAGCGGTGTCGATGTATTTTCGGCAGGGAATTTTGAGCCTAAAGAAGATTTTGAAGACATCATTTTAAATGATGAAAAACGTCAAATTTATAAACGCATCATTATTCAACAGGACAAAGTCATTGGAGCGGTCTTGTTTGGAGATACGGAAGATGGCGCTTGGTATGCCGAATTAATTGCAGATCAAACCCCAATTTCCAATATTCGCAATAAACTGCTTTTTGGTCGGGATTTTGCATTAAAAAAAGTAGGCTAATTCAACAACCATTATATTTTTGCTGCCATGAGTTTTAACCTAAGAAGAGGGAGCACCGTATGACCAGTATTCCATTTGTGGAACTCCAAAGTTCGACTGCTCCAGTAACCGAGAGCACAAAAACCACTTGTCCTTACTGTGGCGTGGGGTGTGGTGTGGTCGCACATGTCAAGCATACGGCGCAAGGTCAAGTTGTTAGTGTAGAGGGGGATGTGTCACATCCCTCCAACTATGGAAAATTGTGTATTAAAGGCAGTAATTTGGCGGATACCCTTGGGTTAGAAACGCGCTTATTGCAGCCCATGCTCGGAAGAAATACACAGCAAAAAATCACAACTTGGGATACTGCACTCAATCAAATTGCGCAGCAATTCCAAACTTGTATAGAGCAATATGGGGCTGAAAGCATCGCATTTTATGTATCGGGGCAATTACTGACCGAAGATTATTATGTGGTGAATAAATTCGTAAAAGGCTACTTAGGGACAGCCAATATTGATACCAATTCCCGTCTATGTATGTCTTCTGCTGTGGCAGCACATAAACGGGCTTTTGGTGAAGACATTGTTCCTGCCAGTTATCAAGATTTTGAACAAACGGATATGGTGGTTTTGGTGGGTTCAAATACGGCATGGTGCCATCCCGTATTGTATCAACGGATTATGCAAGCCAAAGCCGAACGCGATATTTTTGTGGTTGTGGTTGATCCGCGTTTTACCAGTACTTGTGAGCAAGCCGATTTACATTTACCCATTCTTCCGGGGCAAGATATCGCTCTGTTTAATGGACTCCTACAATATTTGTATCAACATGGATGTGCCGATCAATCCTTTATTGATGCATATACGCAAGGGATTGAAGCTGCTTTACAGAGTAGCCAAGTAGAACAAAATCTTGAAGATGTTGCTCAACAAACAGGAATTACACTGGATAAATTACAACAGTTTTATGCCAAATTTGCACAGACTGAACGAGTAATGACCTTATTTTCAATGGGGGTCAATCAGTCTTCACAAGGCGTGAATAAAGCCAATGCCATTACCAATTGCCATTTATATAGTGGGAAAATTGGGAAAATTGGGGCAGCACCATTTTCAATGACAGGTCAGCCGAATGCGATGGGTGGTCGTGAAGTGGGTGGTTTAGCCAATATGTTGGCAGCTCATTTAGATATTGATAACCCTCAACATCAGCAATTGGTGCAAAACTTTTGGCAAAGTCCCGTCATTGCTAAATCTGCTGGATTAAAAGCAGTTGATTTATTTGAAGCCGTTGAAAGTGGCAAAATTAAAGCACTTTGGATTATGGCCACCAATCCCGTGGTGAGTTTACCCAATGCAGATCAGGTCAAACGTGCCTTAGAAAAATGTCCTTTTGTGGTGGTTTCGGATATTTGCCAGAACACCGATACGACAGCATTTGCCGATGTTTTACTGCCTGCTTTAGGCTGGGGAGAAAAAGATGGCACGGTGACTAATTCTGAGCGACGTATTTCCAGACAACGGGCATTTTTAGATGCACCGGGAATTGCTCAAGCAGACTGGTGGACAGTTTCGCAAGTGGCAAAAAGAATGGGATTCTCTGGTTTTAATTTTGAAAATGTCAGTGAAATTTTTAACGAGCATGCACAACTTTCAGCCAGTGAAAATGTCCCCTTAGCACAACGTGATGAATCAAAGACCTTCCGTTATTTTAATTTACAAGGTTTAACAGGCTTAACCTTACAAGAATACGATGATCTAAATCCAACTCAGTGGCCAGTATGGGATAAACAACAATCTATTGAAACTGTACGACACATCTATGCCAATGGGAAATTTAGCCATCCTGATGGTAAAGCCAAATTTATTGCTGTAGAAAATATTGCTCCTGTAAATGCCTGTACCAGTGAATATCCTCTGGCGTTGAATACAGGTCGTATTCGTGATCAGTGGCATACCATGAGTCGAACAGGATTATCGGCCAACTTAAGTACACATCGAGCAGAACCATTTTGTGAGATTCATGCGCAGGATGCTTTGAAATATGGCTTGAAAGAAGGTGACTTGGTCGAAGTTGCATCGACTTGGGGACGCTGTGTTTTAAAAACTGCTATTTCTCAAGGTATCCGTCGTGGGCAAGTTTTTGCCCCAATCCATTGGAACGATCAAGTTGCTTCAGATGCCCGCATTGGTCGCGTGGTCAATCCTGTGGTAGATGCTATTTCAGGTGAGCCAGAATTTAAGCACACACCCGTGATGCTGCACCCTTTTTATACGCAATGGCAGGGCGTATTTTATGCCCGCAATGAGTACGCCGCTATGGTCAAGGCCTCTATAGAGGCCTGTGTGTGGTGGACCAAAGTGACCACTGCCAAAGCTGTTCGTTATGAACTGGCAGATCGCCGTAAATACGATGACATTACCAAACATTTAAAAGAACTTTTACCATTTCAAGATGAAAGTTTTGAATGGCTAAATGTCGATGATCATTCGGCACAAATCAGTCATAGCATTGTCTTAAAAGATGGCATCTTGATTGCCAGTTTATATATTGCCCCACGTGCTTTACTGCCAGACCGAGATTGGGTTGCAGGGTTATTTAAGCGTGAGCGATTGAGTGCCATGCATCGTAAAGCATTATTGGCGGGTCAACCGATTTCGATGAACAACAATGAAGGCCCATTGGTGTGTAGTTGCTTCAAAGTGGGTAAAAATCGAATTATTGAAACCATTAAAGAGAAAAACATTAGCAATGAAAAGCAAGTTACAGCTTGCTTAAAAGCTGGAGGCAATTGTGGTTCTTGCTTACCTGAAATTCGCGGCTTAATTAAAGCCTGTCAAACGGAGGATGTGGAATGATTCAAACTTATCCTGCCACTGATCTTATCATTCTTGCAGGAGGACAAGCGCGACGTATGAATGGGATGAATAAACTTTTACAAACCTTTGATGATCAGATTCAACTTTTAAAAATTCATCAAACCCTAAAACATAAGGTGAATTCTATCTGGGTCAATAGTCATCGTGACTATTCACTTTACCGCGCATTAGTGCCGAGCATTGCCTATTATCAAGATGAGGAATCTGGGTTTTTAGGTCCACTGATGGGCATGAAAAGCGCTTGGACACATGTTCCATCGGACTATGTTCTATTTATTCCTTGTGATGTCACTTACATTCCATCCCGTGTGCTTGAGAAACTTCATACCGTACTGGCAAAAAATGCACAGGCAGAAGTGGCTTATGTCGAATTGAATGGACGTGCACTGTATCCATTCTGTTTGTTAAAGCGTCGTGCGTTAGAGCAATTAAACCGAAACATTGAACTAAAACAGTTCAGTCTAAAAAAGTGTTTTGCTGAACTGCACCCTCAAGTCGCAAGGTTTAATCATAAAAACCTATTTTTTCACAGTATTAACTCACTCGATGAACTACAACAGTACCAACAATTACAATTTCTTAACTAAACCCAGAGATAGCACAAAGTTGGAACACTTATTGCTACTTAATTCATAGTTATTAGCACAATGAAAGTGCAATCAGTAAATAAGCACAATCTTTGTGCACTCGGTCATTCCCACATGGAATAACACGCATGACAGTATCTATGGTAGAAACCCATGCTGCATTTATAGATCAATTTGGTCGCAGCAAGCGTAAACTTAGAATTTCAGTGACTGATCGCTGTAATTTTAAGTGTGTCTATTGTATGCCTGAACATCCTGAGTGGATGAAGAAACATCAAATTTTGAGTTTTGAGGCATTGTTTCAGTTTTGCCAGTTTATGGTGCAAAACGGGATTGAGCATATCCGCATTACAGGTGGGGAACCTTTAATGCGTCAGGGTGTTGTGCATTTTGTTGCGGAACTACAAAAGCTGAAAAAAATCGGACTGAAACAAATTTCGATGACCAGCAATGGTCATTACTTAAAAAAATATGCGCAAGATTTAAAACGTGCAGGGCTAGACAATATTAATGTTAGTTTAGACAGTTTAGATGCCGCACAGTTCTTTCAGCTCACTCAAAAACAGCTTCAGCCTGTATTGGAAGGCATTCAAGCTGCTTTAGACGTCAGTTTACCAATTAAAATCAATAGCGTACTGATACAAGGAAAAAATGAAGATCAAATTATTCCCTTGGTGCAATGGGCAAAAGACCTCGCTATTCCACTACGTTTTATTGAATTTATGCCTTTGGATGGGGACCGACATTGGACCACTGAACATGTGGTCAGTGAACGGCAAATTTTAGATACGCTTGCAACCAAATTCAGTATAAAACCCTTAACAGAGCATACCCGAAGCCCAGCCAGACAGTATTGGGTCGATGGGCATCAAATCGGCATTATCTCCACCATTACCCATGCTTTTTGTGGCGAATGCGATCGTGTTCGACTGACTGCTCAAGGTGAATTTTATAACTGTTTATTTGCCCCCCAAGGGCTAGTGCTTAAAACTGAAATTGAGCAACTTCAGACTGAGACAAAACAAAATGCAAGTCTGTTACAGCAGAAACTTGAATCTTATATCTGGAATAAGAAATCAGGTTTTCATGCCATTCAGGCCCAACAAACCGATAGAAAAATTAGTATGCACATGATCGGAGGTTAATATGTTGCAATCAAATTCAACCATCCAAATTAAAATTGAAGCTTATGGTGCAGTTGAAAAATTATTGCCTGAAAACCTTGTGATTTACAGCCCGCCCAATAGTGATATCGGGGCAGCCTTAAGCCAAGTCATGACACTTTATCCTGAAGCAAAAAACCTGATTGAACGCTGTGCTTGTGCAGTGGGTGAAGACATTATCCCGCGTCATTTCGTTATTGAACATGCAATGACCCTCGTATTGCTATCGCCAGTGGCGGGAGGTTAAGTCAGATGAGTTTGAAGAATTTCCCACGTGTTCAAACCACCGCATTAACGCAAAGTGATTTTGATGGTATTCAACATTTTCCTGAATGTGGTGGTATTGGCATATTTATCGGGACGGTACGTAATCACCATGAAGGTAAAGCGGTCAAAGCATTGAAATATACCGCTTATGCTCCTGTTGCCGAAAAAATGATTCGTGCCATTGAGCAAGACATTCAAGCTAAATATCAAGTGTCTTATGTTCGGGTGGTTCACCGCATTGGTGCTTTAGATATTGGCGATACTGCAATTATTGCTATGGCTTATGCAGCACATCGTCAAGAAGCCTTCCAAGCCTGTGAAGAAGCAGTGGAACGGGTCAAGCATGAAGTCCCTGTCTGGAAAGAAGAGTTTTATACAGATGGTAGCAGTCAATATGTAGAAGGTTGCTGTATCCGTAAAGATCAGGATTATGCTGCCGTTACAACGCCTGTTGCGTCACAGACCCATCATGGATCATGCCAACACCATCATCACACAGCAACGGCAGCCGTTTAATATTTAGCAATAGGAAAGCATCATGAAAAATGTAGGCATGAAAGCCGAAAGCTATAGAACCGCAGTAGCAACAGGTATTTTGTATGCGCCTGCACATTGTATTGAACTGCTCCGCAATGGCAATACTGAAAAGGGCGATGCACTAAAAACTGCCCGTATCGCAGGAATTCTTGCAGCAAAGCGTACCGATGAACTGATTCCCTTGTGTCATCCTTTACCCATTTACCGTGCAGATGTGGAATATGAACTATTCGAGCAACATGTCTTCATTACAGCAACAGTTGAAACGATTGGTCCAACAGGCGTGGAAATGGAGGCATTAACCGCGGTGAGTCTAGCGGGATTAACCCTCTATGACATGCTCAAACCACATTGCGAACCAGAAGATTTATGCTTAGACCAATGTAAACTGGCGAAGAAAAAAGGGGGCAAATCTCACTATACTCGCGCGCTAAAAGATGCCATTCCTGCTTCAATCATTGTCCTCTCCGATACTGTTGCCGCAGGCAAAAAGCCTGATACCGCAGGTTTAAATGTGTTGGAAATCCTTGAAGAAGCCAATTTTAAAGAGATTGCGTATCAGGTGATTCCAGACAGCCCTGAACAACTGTTGGCATTAATCGAACAGCAAAAAAATGAGTATCCTCTTATTCTAACCGTGGGTGGAACGGGGCTTGGTCCGAAAGATCTTACCGTAGAAACCTTACAGCCCTTAATGAAACGTGAAATTCCGGGGCTGATGGAAGCCTCTCGTAGTTTTGGTCAGAAACGTACACCTTATGCAGCGCTTAGCCGTGGTGTTGCAGGTTATATCGATCAGAGTTTAGTGATCACTTTACCAGGAAGTCGTCAGGGTGCGAAAGAATCCCTCATTGCAATTCAACCTGCATTAATTCATCTGTTTGATGTACAGAAAAATATTCCCCATGCAGGAGGGTATCAATAATGTCGGGTTGTGGTGCTGAAACAGGACTGATGAGTGTAGATCAAGCCCTTGCGACTATTGTAGATCGAGTTCATGCATTAGCCAGTGAAAGTATTCCATTGCAACAGGCATTGAATCGATACTTAGCAGCAGATATACACTCTGAAATTAATTTGCCCTTGTTTAGTCAAAGTGCGGTCGATGGTTATGCCATATGCAGCAATCAACCAATCCTAGAGAATTCCAAGTTTGAATTAGTTGGTGAAATTCGAGCAGGGCAAGATCAAAACTTGCAACTTGAAAATGGACAGGCACTACGTATTTTCACAGGCGCAAAAATCCCTGAAGGTACAACAACCGTTGCACGGCAAGAAATTGTCACACCATTGGGTTCTCATCAAATTCAAATTAGTGCAGCTTTACAGGCACACACCGACATTCGTGATGCAGGAGAAGAACTCAGTAAAGGACAACTACTGGCAAACCAAGGACAGTATTTAAGTGTTGGAGCAATTGCTGCACTGGCGATGGCAGGAGTTCAACAGGTTGAGGTCTATCAATTTCCCAAAATTGCTGTGGTCATTACTGGAGATGAAGTCGCTAAAACACTAGATGATTTTAGTGCGGGTAAAATTTTTGATGCGAATGCCCCGTTAATCCAAGCATGGTTTGAACAACAGCAGCAAAACGTCAACATTTACCATGTCGAAGATACCGAACTGGCGCTACAACAGTTGATTCAACAACTCAAACAAGAGTGTGACGTAATTTTGACCACAGGTGGTGTTTCAGTCGGAGACTATGACTTTGTTCGACCCGTTGCATTAGAGCAGGGCTTTCAGCAAATCTTTTGGAAAGTGAAACAGAAACCCGGTAAACCAATGCTCTTTGCAGAATATCAACGTACATCTGGCGATGCATGCTATTTATTAGGACTGCCGGGGAATCCCGCTGCGGTATTTGTCGGCATGCAAATTTATGGCGCTACTTTATTAAAAACATTACAAGGTCAGACTCAATTACCAAACTGGTTTAGTGCAAGCTTAAAGCAATCCATCAAAAGTGATTCGAGAGAACGCTTTCTTAGAATGCACGCACATTTTGAGCAAGGACAATTATGGGTCGAAAATTTATCGAAACAACAATCACATATGCTGAGTAATTTGATGGACGCGAATTGTTTGGTTCGAATACCCGAAAATCAGGTTTTAAGTGCAGGATCAACGGTACAAGGGATTTTTCTGTAAGCAAACCACTATCGTTAAATTAAGAGGTTGGAATTGTATGAAAATTAAACCTGCTTTAGTCCTTGTTACAACTTGCTGTTTGAGCAATCTAAGTCATGCCGATACAGTAAAAATCTATGCCGCAGCCAGTTTAACCAATGCTTTAACTGATATTTCCAAACAGTATCAAACACAATATCCAAAAACTAAGATTGTGCCTGTGTTTGGCGCATCTTCTGCCTTAGCCAAACAGATAGAAGCGGGTGCAGGTAGCGATATCTATTTCTCTGCGGATTTAGATTGGATGAATTATCTGGTACAAAAACAGAAAATTAGCGGTAAGCAAGTGCATCCTTTTTTATTGAATCAATTGGTCGCAATTAGCTCGCGTCAATTAAATATTCCGTTTCAGGCCAAACCAGCATTTAACTTTGCAGGAGCTTTTCAGGGATACCTGTGTACAGGGCAAATGGAATCGGTTCCTGCGGGGAAATATGCCAAGCAAAGTTTAATTAAACTGAATTGGTTCAATGCTTTAAAAGGTCGAATTGTAGGAACCGATGATGTGCGTGCTGCTTTAGCTTTTGTTGAACGCGGGGAATGCACTGTTGGAATTGTCTATAAAACCGATGCACTCATTAGCCAGAAGGTTAAAATTATTGGGACTTTCCCAGCCAATTCACATCATCCAATTATTTATCCTATTGCACTTACTCAACAAGGCGTAGCAAATCAAGATGCTATACAGTTTGAAAAATATGTACGGACGAATAGCCAAGCAAAGCAAATTTTTCAACGCTATGGTTTTGTTTTAAAACAATAGGACTGAATCCATGTTAAGCCCAGAGGAACTCAGTGCATTATATTTATCAGCCAAAGTCGCGTTATTTGCGACCTTGCTGAGTCTGCCTTTTGCAATTGCTTTGGCTTGGGTTTTAGCACGTTATGAGTTTCGATTTAAATTTTTGTTAGAAGCCATCTTACAAATGCCGATGGTATTACCTCCTGTAGTTTTGGGCTATTTACTCTTGGTTTTATTTGGGCAACAAGGCTGGATTGGGCACTACTTAAATGAACTGGGTATTCAGGTGGTTTTTAATTGGAAAGGCGCCGTACTCGCCTCAATGATTGTGGCTTTTCCCTTGATGGTACAGCCTATTCGTCTGTCTTTTCAATTGATTAATCAACAGCTTGAACAAGTGGCGGCAACTTTAGGCGCCAGCCCGATACGGGTGTTTTGTAGTATTAGTTTACCTTTGGCAATTCCTGGCATCATTATTGGGAGTATCTTGTGTTTTAGCCGTAGTCTGGGTGAGTTTGGTGCAACCATTACTTTTGTTGGCAATATTCCAGACGAAACACGCACGATACCGATTGCAATTTATTCATTTCTGCAACAACCCAACGGTGAAGAAATGGCAATACGCTTAGTTGCACTTTCTATGCTGTTAGCCTTTAGTGCATTAATTGCCAATTATATGATTTTGCAGAAATATCAAAAACGATTAGGAGTTTAAGTCATGTTGAGCTGTAAATTCCATTATCAACGAGCTGATTTTAATTTAGATATTCAACTTGAAATGCAGCACCCAATTTTAGGCATTGTCGGTTCATCGGGAAGTGGTAAAACCACCTTGCTCAAAAATATAGCAGGATTACTCAATCCGCTATCGGGTGATATTCAATTGGGTTCTCAAACTTTATTTGCTTCATCTCAGAAAATTAACTTAGCACCTCATCAACGACAAGTTGCATTAGTCTTTCAACAAGCTTTGTTATTTCCACATTTAAATGTTCAACAAAACCTAAAATATGCAGAAAAACTTCAAGATCCTCAAGATATCAAGTTTCACTCTGCACAAATTATAGAATTACTAGAATTAGAACATCTGATTCAACGCAAAGCCCATCAACTTTCAGGGGGCGAAGCCCAGCGTGTTTGTATTGGACGTGCATTATTGTCGTCACCCAATTTATTACTTTTAGATGAACCACTTACAGGTTTAGATCGTCAACTCAAACAACAAATATTGCCTTTTTTAAAACGCATTAAAGATGAACTAAATTTACCTATGATTTATGTCACACACCATATGGATGAATTAAAAAGTTTAGATGCGGAGATTTTCACCATGCATGAGGGAAGATTATTGGTTTAGAGTCTTAAGAAAATACATACAATCACAGAAAAAGATAGAATTTGATATTGGCGTAAATCTGAAAAAAAGCGATGATATGCGCTTATTGAAATAAAATCAGGATTTCTATTTTAGTGTTCGAACTTGACTGTAAACTTCTCAGCATTTTTTTCTATGTGTATAAATTTAAAAGTGTTTCGGTTGCTGCAGAACAACTCTGCATGAGCCAACCTGCGGTCAGTAATAGCTTAAATAAAATTCGTCAACATTATAACGATCCGTTATTTTTACGTATTGGCAATGAAATGATGCCAACGGAACTTTCCAAACAGCTCTTTCCTTTGGTGAGTGAAGCCTTAAACCGAATTGAATTAATTAATAATTTCACCATCGATTTTGATGAAATGAATTCACATCAGCAATTTAACATTGCGATGACGGATGTATCACATTTAGTGTTGCTGCCAAAGATTTCACAATACTTAAAACAGCATGCACCTCATGTAAGATTAAATGTACGCCCGATTACCTCTGAAACCAGTTACCAAATGGCAAATGGAGAAATTGATCTGGCGATTGGTTTCTTGCCGCACATGGAAAATGGTTTTTATCAACAATTGTTATTTGAACAATACTATGTGGTGATTGCCGCGAAAAACCATCCTCGTTTAACGCCAAATCATTTAACCATTGAACAGTATCTGGCAGAGTCACATATAGATATTGATGCTGGCATTGGTCATTATCATATTGAAAATGAGCTGTTAAACTTAGATCTAAAACGCAATATTATCATGCGTTTACCAAGCTACTTAGGTGTGGGTTTGGTGGTGCAAGAGTCCGATGCGATTGCCACTGTGCCTTATTACCTGAGTGAAGTATTATTGTCGCGCGGTAATTTACAAATTTTTAATGCGCCTATTTCATTCCCGACGTATAGCGTAAAACAATTCTGGCATATGTCATGTCATCATAAGACTAGCCATCAATGGCTAAGACAAATGTGCCATGAAATTTTAGCGCGATAAAAATTTCTCAAAATATAAAAAGAGGTCTAATTAGACCTCTTTTTATTTATGACTTTTATAATCTTGATTACTGTTGTGTGTCGCATTCATTAATAATTTGCCCTGTATGCTTAGGCGTGATTAATGGTGCTGTCGGGCGTGGGCCTGTGTACTGTAGACCAATTCCAGCATAGACATCATCTGCCGCGACTTCTGTTTCAAAGCGTTCTTTGTCGCGTTCACGAATTTCGCGACTAATTTCTTCGACCTCGTTTAGGTCAACGCCAAGTTCTTCTAAAATCGCTCCACCAAACACCATAGCCGACTCAAAAGTCTCGCGAATCATGTAATCGACATTTTGTTTGGCCAAATGTAAGGCATGTTCACGGTCATAGGAGCGTACCAATAGTTTAGTTAAAGGAAATTCATGCTGTACCAACTCTACAATTTTATTGGTGGTGTCTTTATGGTCTACGCAGACCACAATCGCTTCAGCGGTATCCGCTCCTGAGGCATGTAAAATATCTAAACGGGAACCATCTCCATAGTAAATGGTAAAACCGAAGCGTTCCGCGTTTTGAATCATGTCGATGTCATTATCAATAATTGTGACATCTACCCCTCGTGCAAGTAGCAATTGGCTGGTCACTTGCCCGAAACGACCAAAACCTATCATCAGGACTTTACCTGAAAGACCATCTGCAATGCAGATATTGTCTAATGAAACTTGTGCTGTTTTTTGGGTAAATCGTTTAAATAGAATACCGATAATTGGTGTAAGAATCATCGACAAAACCACAATGGCAGTGAGATTTGAACGTTCTACAGCACTAATCACTTGTGCGCTCATTGCTGCTGTGAACAGCACAAAAGCAAATTCACCACCTTGCGCCATCAATAATGCACGATCAAGTGCTTCGATATGCGGGCTTTTGGTTAAACGCGCAGTAAGATAAATCATGACCGCTTTAACAAACATCAATGCAATGACGGCACTGAGAATGAGTGGCCAGTTACTTTTCACCACGTTTAGGTCTAGGGACATGCCAACGCCGAGGAAAAATAAGCCAAGTAAAATCCCACGGAATGGCTCAATATCAGCTTCAATTTGATGACGGAAGGTTGATTCTGAGAGGAGTACGCCCGCTAGAAAAGCCCCCATTGCCATAGAAAGCCCACTAATTTGCATGAGCAATGCTGCGCCTAATACAACCAATAATGCCGCTGCGGTCATCACTTCACGCGCTTTCGCGGCAGCCAATAGACGGAATAGGGGATTGAGTAACCAATAGCCAGCAGCAATTAAGCCTGCAATCGAAATTAAACCTATGCCAATGTTTTGCAACCGTACTGAGGTACTTTCAACGACATGATTCGGCGCAATAAACGCCACAATCGCAAGTAAAGGTACAATCAGTAAATCTTCAAATAAAAGAATAGAGACAATTTTTTGTCCGCGAGGTTGTGCAATATCGCCACGATCTCCCAAAAGTTGCATTACAATCGCGGTGGAAGTGAGGACAAAACCAGCCGCACATACAAAACTCACTTGCCAAGGATATCCATAAATTAAGCCAACGCCAGTCAGTCCAAGTGAACATGCGATAATTTGCAAAGTTCCGAGTCCAAAAATCTCCTTTCTTAAACTCCATAAATGTGAAGGACGCATTTCTAGTCCAATCACAAACAGATACATCACAATACCCAGTTCAGCGATGTGTAAAATTGATGCTGAATCATAGAAAAAAGCCAGACCAAATGGCCCAATAATTAATCCTGCAATTAAATAGCCCAATACCGAACTCAGCCCCAAGCGTTTAATCACTGGCACAGCGATGACTGCAGCAGTCAGCAAGATTACTGGAGAAATTAGACTGATAGAATCCGCTTCTGCACTCATATATTTCACATATTTATTGAATTATTTTGAAAAATATTAACTGATTATGCGGTCATAGGACATCATAATTTGAGCTTGAATCCGATTGAAGTGCAGAACTATAGACGCCAAATTGGCTTTAAGAATATTTGATGAGTCTGATTTAACATCATAATTTGCATTGCATCAGAATCAAATTTGAAGATTTCAATTCTGATGCAAATATCACGCAGGGTCGTGTTAGAGTTATTTTGTACTGTGATATCAAGGCATAAATGCAGAGTCGGCATTCACCACAAAAATTACACAGATACAAAAAAATGCGCAGTATAAGAAAAACCAAACAATCATTCGCTTAAAGGCTTTATCTGAAATAGAACTGTCAGCATATTTTTCTGGCTTTCTTGAACCTTGATCATCATTCATCACAAAACTCACTCTATTATGGCTTGTAATGATTATGGCTAAGTTTTGCCGACTGAAGTAGATACACTTTTTGCATAAAAAACTATAACAGAAGAAAAGAATTTCAAACTTCTGTTATGTTTTTTTCATATGAGTGATCCATGTTTTAAAGGTGTTTTATGACTTAAACCTTATCTGGCGTGAAGTATCTGTCTTTTATTGAATAAAGGTTTCGGGTCTTGAATAAAGCATTCTATTTTCCTTTAAACTCAGGTTTTCTTTTTTGTACCATTGCCATAACACCTTCATGTGCATCTTCTGACTGGAGCAAAGCAGGTAAGTAGGATGCTAAATTTTGTAAGGCATATGCTGTGCCTTTTTGTTGTGCTTCTTGAGCGGAGCAGATTAAAGCTTGAACTGCCAAAGGTGCTGCTGTAGAAATTTCCTGAGCAATTTGAGTTGCTCGAGCAAGCTGTTGACCGCAAGCAACTTTCTCAGAAATAAGATTTAAATCTAAAGCAGTGGCTGCTGTAAAGTTTTTCCCGGTCAATAGGTATGGCATCGCTTTTTGCCAACCTGCTGCTTGGACAAAGCGCACTGTGGCTCCACCAAAAGGCATAATGCCACGCAATACTTCCATTTGTGCAAACGTACAATCTTCACTGGCAATCACAACGTCGGCATTTAACATCAGCTCAATTCCTGCGGTAAAACAGGTGCCTTGTACAGCAACAACGACTGGCTTGGTTCTGGGTTTACCACTTACTCCCCAAGGGTCAATTTGATCCGCCGTAAAATTAAAAATACCTTGAGCCAATTTATCTTGCAGTTCAAGCAAATCTAGGCCTGCTGTAAAATGATCACCATGTGCAAAAATAATTGCACATCTTAAAGATGGGTCTGCTTCATATTCAGTGAGTGCCTGAGATAATGCCAAGATCATATGACTATCAAAAGCATTTCGTTTACTGACACGGTCTAAACCAATGAATAAAAGATGATCTTGGACTTCACGACTTACGGTTCCATTTATTTTATTCATCGTCATACACCTGAGTTATTTTGTTTAATGATGTTCTTTTATTATGGAATGACTTTGATGAAGATAAAGTGAAAAACTGTATGCAAATGATATAAATCGGCTCCACTGCAAAAATTACAGTGGCATATAAAATTGTTTTTAAAGTCAGATTAATATTAGGTCAATTAAGTGGATTCTGCTTCTGGGAATGTACAACCGCTTTTAAACCTGCCAAGGAAAAGGTTTTAAAATGTTGAGCCAATTGCTTGGCTGGTATGGGATGCATATTTTGGCAGCTTGGCTATTTCGACATCGCTTATCCTAAGAGTGAAGAGCAGTTTTTATATTCCTACATTCTGTAGAGCTTTCATTTATTTGAATGAAAACTCAATGGCGATGCAACTTTTGCTTATTGAATTGATTGGGTAATACAGACGAAAAAAGGAACTTATGACTAAGTTCCTTTTTGAGCTATTACATAAAAATATTATGTAGATTGCTTAGGATGTACCATGTTTTGTACTGAAAGTACATCTGCTAAAACTTCATCAGAAAGCAAGTTTTCAGCTTTAATGAGCGCAAGAATACTTTGACCAGATTCGTTTGCTTCTTTGGCAATACGAGTCGTCGTTTCATAACCAAGGTATGGGTTCAATACAGTAATAATACCAATTGAGTTATCTACCAAGTGTTGGCAATGTTCAGCATTCGCAACAACATTTTCAATACATTTCAATTGGAACATACGCATTGCTTTACCCAACAAATCAATTGATTCGAAAAGTTTAAAGGCAATTAAAGGTTCCATTGCATTTAACTGTAACTGACCCGCTTCAGCAGAAAGGGTAATCGCTAAGTCATTTGCAATAATTTGGTAACACGCCAAGTTCATTGCTTCAGGAATTACTGGGTTCACTTTACCTGGCATGATTGAACTACCTGGTTGGCGTGGTTCTAAGTGAATTTCATTTAGACCTGCACGTGGACCACTCGACAATAAACGTAAGTCGTTGGCAATTTTAGCAAGTTTAGTCGCCGTACGTTTTAAGAAGCCTGACAATAGAACGAAATCGCCCATGTCTGAAGTTGCTTCAATTAAGTCAGGAGAACTTGAAATGTTCTTTTGCGTAATTTGTGACAACGCTTCAATTGCGTGAAGACGGTATTCAACTTCAGTGTTAATACCTGTACCAATTGCTGTACCTGCTAAATTCACAACACTTAATGCATTCGGCATGATGCTGTAAAGCATATTCAAGTCATTTTGTAAGGTATTAGCAAATGCACCAAACTCTTGACCTAAAGTCATAGGCACAGCATCTTGCAACTGGGTACGACCCATTTTTAAGATATGCGCAAATTCTTCAGATTTAGCACGGAAGCTGTCAATTAAGCTTTGGAACGGTGTGTTAAGTTGATCTAAAGAAAACAATAAACCGACTTTAATGGCTGTAGGGTATACGTCATTGGTTGACTGTGACATATTTACATCATTATTTGGGTGTAAATATTTATATTCGCCTTTGGCATGTCCCATGTATTCCAAGCCAATATTTGCAATTACTTCGTTTGCATTCATATTGGTTGAAGTACCAGCACCACCTTGAATCATATCAATTGGGAATTGGTCATGATATAAATCATTCATCAACTGCTGGCAAGCATGTTGAATTGCATTGTATTTATTTTCTTCTAATTTATTTAGTTTAAAATTTGAAACTGCACATGCAGATTTAACCATTGCCAACGCTTTAATGAAAATTGGGAAATGGCTTAATTTATTCGGACTTAAATTGAAATTTTCCAATGCACGAAGTGTTTGTACACCGTAGTAACAATGGAATGGGACTTCTTTAAAACCGAGTAAATCTTTTTCAGTCCGTGATTTAATTTCAATATTCATTAAGAAATGCTCTATAGCGGGAATAATTTTATCTTAGAGCGAGAAGACCTAGCCTGACTAATGTAAAAAAATATTTATTCATGCATTTTTTGCATAACACTGTATAATTATTAACATCGCTTAGATTATGGACAGCGCAAATGTCATTGGAAATTCGTTGGATTGAGGATCTACTAGCTTTAGAACAAGAAAAATCTATCTCAAAAGCGGCCGAACTCAGACATGTAACACAATCTGCCTTTACACGCAGAATTCAAGCTATTGAAGATGCTTTAGGTTTTCAAATTTTAAAACGCTATAGCAAAAATGTTGACTTTACGGATGCTGGTCAAATTCTGTTATCATCAGCAAAAAACATACAAAATCAATTAGATACAACAATTAAGTATCTGGAAAAAAATATTAAAAACAATGAACTTTCTATCAAGTTCGCAGTATCTCATTCATTAATTACCCAGTTTTTCCCCAATTTCATTCACAATTTATATACAGATATTAAAGATCTGCAACTTGAAATTATTGCAGCCAATATGAAACAGGGCATGCGACTATTGAAAGAAGGTTCATGTGATTTCTTAATTTGCTATTGTGATGAAGAAACTTTAAAACAGTTAGACCATGCAATTTTTGCATTTCATAAAATTGTGAAAATGGAAATTTTACCTGTTGCTTCTGCACGTGATAAATATGAAAAATACAGTTTAGATCAAAATTTTCCGTTATTGTCTTATAGTAAGCAAGCTTATTTAAGAAAATGTGTTGATCGTGAAATTGAAGATAAATTGGATTATCGAATTTTATATGAAACAGACAATGCAGGAGATCTAAAAGCTTTGGTTTTACAAGGACTAGGCGTTGCTTGGTTACCTAAACTTTTAGTAGAAGAAGAAATTGCTGAAAATAAATTGCGCGTCTTAGATGGTTATCACTTCTTCCAAGATGTTTATCTTATTCGCAGTAAAGTTATATATTCTCAACGTATGGACTATATATGGAATACTTTAATTAATTAATAATATTTAGGCATTGTATAAATAAAAATTTAATAGATAAAAAATGATTTATACAATGCCTAATTTTAATATTTTAAGCATAAATAACACACATTAATCTTTATTTTTTGTCGGTGTTCACATTTCTAAATTTCCCCATTAATTGCTTTATCGTACAACTTTTTGAATGTTTTTTTATCAATCTGGTCTTAACAATGTTGGTTCTTGTTCCAATTTTTGAGCAAGAAATTCAATCAATACTTTTAGTTTTGGTGGCAAATGTTTTGTCGCTGGGTATAACAGCCATGCTCCACCACTATAATAGGTTTTAAAATACCAGTATGGCAAAACTTGAGTTAAC
Source organism: Acinetobacter sp. AM (assembly GCF_003105055.1). Lineage (NCBI taxonomy): Bacteria > Pseudomonadati > Pseudomonadota > Gammaproteobacteria > Moraxellales > Moraxellaceae > Acinetobacter > Acinetobacter sp. AM. The sequence continues at coordinate 75,116 of NZ_QETG01000014.1, forward strand.
TGCTTATTTTTCATTGCCTTATTTGCTACAAAGAACGGCAAACTGGCAATTCCAAGATGCTGTAAAGCAGCCTCAAGTCGTACTCCAGTATGATTCGCCGCGTAGCGACCTTTGACATGGACTGAAAGGCTTTTGTTTCCTTGTTGAAATTTCCATTTTGAATCAATTGCTTGCTCACCCAAATAGATACACTGATGTTCTTTCAAGTCGTGTGGATGCTGAGGTGTACCAAAACTTGATAAATACTCAGGGGTTGCACAAATTACATGGTCTATTTCTAAAAGTTTGCGCCCCATCAAACCATCATGTGGCTTTTCCGTAATACGAATAGCAAGGTCGACTTGATCTTCAATTAAATCAACATAACGATCTTCTAAAAGCAGTTGAATATCAATTTTAGGATAAAGTCTCAAAAATTCAGGCAAATAGGGGTGAATTAGATAATGCCCAACTGCCTTAGGCACACTCATTCGAATTTGACCTTGAGGTTCTGAGTGAAATTTTTCCGAACTTTCCATCACAGCTTGAGCCGCATTTACCATATCTAGACATCGTTCATATACGGCTTGCCCACTTTCACTTATGCGTAACTTACGGGTGGTTCTTTGTAGTAGTCGGGTCCCTAATGCTTTTTCTAGGCGTGAAATCGCTCGACTGATTGCAGAAGGCGTTGTTCCAAACTGACGTGCCGTTTCAGAAAAACTGCCTGTTTCAACCACTTTTACAAATGTCACCATTTCATTCAGTAAGTTTAAATTTTGATTTGTGCTCATGAGGCAAAAGTTATTTGATAATTTTCTAGATTATCACCCCATAGACAAAGTTATACAATTTTTTCATATTTAGATACTGTTGTTATTTCATGGTAAAAAATCTTTATTTATCTGGTGTTACTGAAAGTTACGTCGAAGTTGTGGCTTGTACTTTACTGGAAAATGGTCAATTTGAAATTAAATTAGAGAACACGCCATTTCATCCTCAAGGAGGAGGGCAACCAAGTGATACTGGATATATTGCAGAAAGTGAAGTTTTGCATGTGGCATTCAAAAATGGAGCCATTGTTCATCTATGTAACCGTGCTGTAGCTTTAGGTCAGGTATATGCAAAAGTTGATATTCAATCCCGTCAACTCCATAGCCGGTTACACAGTGCAGGACACTTAATTGGGCATATTATTGAAACTTATGGTTGGCAGCCAATCAAAGCACAACACTGGCCCAATGATGCAAAGGTGCAGTTTTTAGCCACTGAAAAGAGTGAGCTTATAGATTCTATTTATCTACAAACCCTAATTCAGATGTTTGTAGATGCCGATTTATCAGCAAAACTTACACTTAATGAAGCTGGATTTCGTGAAATTCAGTTTGGTGAATTGAATGCTTATCCTTGTGGTGGAACACATGTCCGATCTTTATCTGAAATTGGTCCTGTCGACATTCTTAAAATGGAAATGAAGAAAGGGAAACTTTCTGTACATTATGCTTTAGCTACAGGTATTTCTGGATGAGTGTGTATTACCATGAATTTCTAACCTTAGCGCTCATACATTTTCTTGCAGTGATTATTCCAGGTCCCGATTTCATTATTAGTGTGCGGCAAAGTACTCAACATGGTTATCGGATTGGTTGTATGACAGCCGTGGGAATTGGTTGTGGCATTTCCGTTCATGTGTTTTATACCCTCATGGGGGTTGGACTGGTTCTGTCACAAAATCATATTTTCATGAGTCTTTTTCAAATCATTGGTGCCTTATATTTACTCTATTTAGGCTGGAATTGTTTGAAAGGAGGGTCGAGTCCAATTGAAATCAACACGGATGTTGCTTCTGGATACACAAAAATGTCTTATCATCAGGCATTCATGACAGGTTTTTGGACCAATGCGCTGAATCCTAAGGCAACCATTTTTTTCTTGGCCATTTTCACCAGTATAGTCAGCACAACAACGCCGTTATACATACAGATACTGTATGGTGGATGGATGTGTCTGGTGAATACTTTGTGGTTTATTGTTGTCAGTTTGATTTTTACGCGGCCTAAAATCAGATCAGGCTTTCTAAAATATAATTCTATTTTAGAAAAAGTGATGGGGCTATTATTGGCAGCAATCGCAATACGGTTAATTTTAGGGATTGAGTTCTAATCATCAATAAAGCACAACGATATGATAATACGATTGAAATAAACTCAAATCTTTAAAATTCAACTAGGTGAGAGGTTTTAAAACACCTAGTTTTTCAATTCAGATTGTTTGATAGATGCAGTCAAGAGTCTAAACTCTTCTAAAATTTTTGACTTTACACCGACAAGATCGAACGTTCGGGGGAGAAGTCATGTTTGAGGAAGATTTTTAGCCATTCATTATAAATAGTCTTAGCCTGACACAAAGAAAGAGCTAATTTTTCGCTCTTTCTTTGTGTCTAAACACTTATTTTTGATTACAATTTACAGCTAAAATTCTCGGCTTGCTCACTGTCGCCCTGACTGTTATAACGTGCAATCAAAGGATATGGACAAAGTGGACGAGTGCGGTTTGCTGACCAATCGGTAGGCAATTCAGTATTCACTTGCCCACTGGCATTGCCTTCACCCCGTGCGCCAGCAATGATTCGATCTGGTGCCTGACCATATTCAACCCAGTTAACCAATGCTGTTAATGCATCAAACTGATCGGTTGCGATGCCACCACGAGAGTGATTCATACCCGGAACACGAAAAAAACGGACAAAACTTAGAGCATTGCCAGAGGCATTATTTTGATATTTTTGCAGTAATTTATCGTACCAGTTCTGGGTATCATCTACAGAAAATACGCCATCGGCAGTGCCCTGAACTACAATCATTTTGCCACCACGTTGATGCAACTGATCCAAATTTAATTCGTCAGGTGGAATCATAAAAGACATCGCACTTTCTTGATAGGTTTCATTCGTTGCCGATAATTTTGCATAGTCCACGTCAAAATTAAAATTGAAGGCAAATTGTCGAGAGTTTTGCATCATGCTTGGATCTGGTGGAACCTGAAAAATAATTCCGACAGCCACAGGGTCACGCGCTGTACCGACAGAGGAGTCAAACTTCCAACTGGCCCAATTACTGCCCATCAGCCCAGGGTCAAATGGTTGTGTGGCATACAGTGCCTCACCAGTCGAATTGACGGGACCACGATAAATATTGGCAAACACGTCAATTTGATCTGTAGATAAACAACTTCCATCTCGTGTGCTAGAACATACTGGAACATCGCGGTGAATATCAAAAGCAGTACGACAAGCTTCCACATCTTGGACTAGGCCATCGTTAACACCATCTAAATCATCGCATTGATTTAAAATAGATTGCGCTAACAGTTTGCGTTCCGATAGCGTGAGGGCTGTACTTAAATCATTTTCATCCGTAGCTACACGGCGCAATTGTTGTGCGGTATAGAGTTGAGCCGCAGCAGCACGTGGTAAATGGAAACCCGGCGTACTGGCAAGAATGCCATCATACTGATCTGCTAGACGGGTTGCGGCCATCATGGCATGGCGACCACCGTTTGAGGTTCCACCTGCATAAGAACGGTCTGGCAGTTTTCCATAAGCGGCTTGAATCAAATTTTTCGCCATGGGGGTAAGTTTGGTAATCGCACCATAGCCATAGTCAATTCGAGCTTGTGGGTCTAATCCGAACAAAGGATTTTGTGAAGCATTGTGTCCAGCATCGGATGAAATAACAGCAAAGCCATCATGTAGGGCATTGGTCAATGGGCCACCGCTACCCACTTGCCCCGTTGCTGTGGCAATATTGCCATCAGTTCCACCATTACCCTGATAAAGAAAGCGACCATTCCAGTCTAGTGGTAAGCGCATTTCAAAACCAATTTGATAGCTTTGCCCATCTACGGGACTGACGCGTGGATACATGTAGCCTGTAATGCGACAGTGTGCAGCGATGTCTTGCCCCGCAACCTTGAGGCTGCCTGCTTCTTGTAAAGTTGCTGAAGTGATACTGGTGTTTGCATAGTGAAAGCCATTTAAATCTGTACAAGCACCTTTTAAATTGGTGCCTACAGCAGGCGTCAGTTGTGGAATTGTGGCTGTAGTTTGTGTCGTTTTTGAGCTGTCATTATCGCCACAGGCTGAAAGACCAATACATAAGGTCAATACGCTTAACGGTATGAACCCATTTTTTTGTTTTAAGTTTTTTTGCATGATTGAAGTTCCATATCAAACAATGTCGTAGGTTAGGGGCTAAGTACCATGAAATTTGCGGTACTTCTGGCAATGAGTTTGTCGTTTTGCCATGCTTCGCTTTCAAGGCTAAGAATGGCTCTGCCTTGTTTGGTAAAGCGACATTTGGTGAGTACAGTTCCCACTTGGCAGGGACGTAAAAAATCCATAGTCAGGTTAATGGTGGTTGCTGGGGTTTGATTATTGGCAAGATAAGCAAATAAACCCATCACATCATCTAGCATGGCACAGACCATGCCACCTTCTACACTTCCTCGAGGATTGGTAAAGCTGTCTAGCGCGACATAACTAATTTCTAGTTCAGTTTGATCTGCATTCCATTGGATATTGTGACCTCCCAGATGATGGTGGATGGGAGGCAGGTGTTCTAAAGTTTTCAGCGTCATTTCGAAAGATCCTTGTTTCAAATGAAGAAGAGAAAAATGAATAATTTGCCTGATCACTGAAGCGTATAAGCATCATAAATTACAGCTTTACCTAAACGCATAGCGCTCCCGACGGCAACGGTTTGGTTCAACCAAGCATATTGGGGTGAGCTGGTTTCAAATTGCATGGTGATTTTGAAATAGTATTTGTTCGGATCGACATCTTGACCCTCTGCAAGTTGTTTCAATACTTCGGTTGATCCATGTCTATAACCTTTGGTTTGAAGATAAATCAGCGCGCCATCTTCAGTTTCAAGTAGGTATCGAGTGTCAATGATGGCAAGACCTTTGCTATCGACAATTTGCCAATCTGCTCCATTATTTAAAATTCGACCTTTAAACGCTTTGCCTACAAATGATCCACCCGTGATTGGAATAATGCGGCGTTTGCCACCATCACTGGTATTTCCCAGCTCCCAAACGGGCGCATTCAGATCGACGCTAAAAGTAGCCAAAGGTTTAAGATGAAGTGCTGGTGGATGGTATTGAGTCTCAGCATAGGTCTGGCTGAATAAGCTCAATCCAAAGCAAAGACCGAGTATTTTTTTCATCAGATTTCTCTCGCAAAAAAGAGGTTCTGGCAGCAGCAGAACCTCTGTAGGCATTATTTAAATTTCCATGTGTAGTCGATGTTGAAGCGTGTTTCATTGGACGGTTTGATGTTGGCGGTTGAGAGCATATTGTTGTCATACATCGCGTAGCGGGCACGTAAACCTAGATTTTTTAATGGTCCGTTTTGTACGGTATAACCAATGTCGAAATCGGTTTCATGTTCTTTTAAATCGGTTCCACCCAAATTTGGCGCATAAATATTGTCACCTGTGGTGTAACGGGTCATAAAGCGTAAACCCGGTACATAGTTTTTGAAGTCATATTCATAACGGAAGCTGTAAACACGCTCTTTGGGATTTAAAAATTCCGCAGGCCAAGTGTCAATCAGCAGCCCTGTTTCTCCGCCTGTTAAATAGGGAAATGCGGTGTCGCCGTTATGATGGAAGGTCGCCAAAATAAATTTGTGGTTCTGGTGTTTCAGTTCAAAATAACCATGAATCAGATCATTATCCACCAAACCAGCTTTGGCTTGACCTTCATCACGGCTGCGGTAGTAACGTAATTGTGAGCTAAAATTATTGTTCTCATTGAATTTATGATTATAGGTAACCCCAAGCATAGATTGGTCATATAAGTCTTCGACATTCATATAAAAACTGGTGAGTTTAGTATCGGGGATGAGCTGGTAATGTCCTCCCAAATAATAGAGCCCATCTGTTTCTGCACTTTTAAAGCGCCCATTTACGCCTGATATTTTAATGTTTTCGTAATTGGTTGAATCACGATGATTGACCTTGTCGATATAAGCCGATTGGAAATCGAGATTTTGAATATCTTTCGATTCTAAGGAAATCCCACGATAGGTTTGTGGTAATAAACGGGCAGGCGAGGCAACCAGTACAGGATTCATTGGTCGAAGTGTTCCAACCTTTAATTCAGTTTTACTGATTTTAGATTTACCTGTGACCCCAATTTCTCCATAACTTGAAGCAGGTTCATTGGTCACAGTATCCCGCGGTAAATTTCCTGTTCCTGCATAGTCCGCACTGGCATCCAGTTTAAACCCAGCCGTCGCTAAAATATCTATCCCAAAGCCAATTGTTCCTTCGGTATAGCCTGAATTGGCTTTTAGAATAAAACCTTGCGTCCAATCTTTAGCGGCTGGGTATTTGGACTGTTCTTGATAATCACGGTCAAAATAAAAATTTCGTGTAGTTAAATCGACTGTGCTGTTATCAATAAAGCTACCTGCAAATACTGAACTGGAGAGCATAAGGGTAGAGTACATCCATAATTTAGTCTGCATTGCATTTCTTCCTGAAATATCATTGTTGTTTTACATTCAGACCTCGGATCGAAGTCTGTTCTTCATTTCTTGTTTAAACGAATTATTTTCCGAGCATTTCCCGCGCGACAATTTCTTTCATAATTTCATTGGTGCCACCGTAAATTTTTTGCACACGAGCATCGACAAAGAAACGTGAAATTGGGTATTCCTGCATGTAGCCATAGCCACCAAACAGTTGCAGTAATTGATCAATCACATCACATTGAGTATCGGTAATAAAGCATTTCAAGGCAGCGACATGGCTAACGCTTAAAGCATCTCGACTGTATTGTTCCGCACATTGATCGACAAAAGCCTGAGCTGCTTTGGCCTTAATTTGCGTATTGGCCAGCACAAAACGCGTGTTTTGCATATGACTTAAAGGTTGACCAAAAGCTTTACGCTGCTGAACATAATCACTGGTAAGCTCAATAGCGCCTAAAATTGAACCCAATGCCATCATGGAAATACTTAAACGTTCACGGGGCAACTCCTGCATGAGGTAGGCAAAACCTTGACCTTCTTCGCCCAGTCTTTGATTCTTAGGTACTTTGACCTGATCAAAAAACAATTCGGCAGTGTCTTGGGCATGTAAGCCAATTTTTTTCAAAGATCGCCCTTTTTCAACACCCTCTAAAGCAGCGTCAACCAATAACAGGGAAATGCCCTTTGCTCGAGCTTCGGGATTAGTTTTTGCCACCAAGACAATCAGGTCAGCATGTATCCCATTGGAAATAAAGGTTTTTGAACCATCCACTAGATAATGATCTTGATTCAGAATAGCCTGAGTACGAATGGCTTGTAAGTCCGATCCTGCATTCGCTTCGGTCATGGCAATGGCTGTGACGACTTCGCCAGTAACCATTTTGGGGAGCCAATATTGCTTTTGTTCTTCACTGCCTAAGTTTTGGATATATGGAGAAACCAGTTCATTTTGTCCACCAATTGCAACGGCTAAAGAGGTAAAACCTGCTTGCGCAGTTTCCTGTACTAACATGAGTGAATAGTGTACAGGGGCGCCATAACCGCCATATTCTTCAGGAACATCGACACATAAAAAGCCGTTTTCACCCAACTGGTTCCATAATTGTCTTGGAATCAGACCATCTTCTTCCCATTGTTCATAATGTGGAGCGACAAACTCTTTCAAAAAGCGTCGATAATTATCGCGAAACAGTTCAAATTCAGTATCTTGTTGCATACTTAACCTTTTTTTGGCAAAAGTAAGGGTAAAGCTCAAAATAAATTGAGCTTTTTTACTGTTATTTCAGTGATTTAGTTATTTAAAGTTGGAATTCGAATAATCAGCGAATTCTCGGTTTGTTTTTGATACAACTCTTCAATTTTCTCGGCACGGCGCTTAATGATATTGCCTTGATTGAGATTACCTTTATCGGTGACTTCACCTGCATCCAGTTGCGGTGCTTCAGTTTGCAGATACAGCATAGAGACGCGATTGGAACTTCCTGTTGCATCTTTGTTGTAGTGCATTAAAAATTGACGGAACCATTGCTGAACTTTCGGATGTTTCAAAATTTCTTCAGCGCTATGCTTGGATAAAGACAGCCCTGCATAATCTGCGCAGGCATCCAGTTTTGGAAAAATTAAAAAGCCAATCGCATTTAGGTTAGACCCCGTAATACAGGCATCTTGAATCAGTAAATTTCCTTGAATTAGCACTTTATTACGTAAGGTACCAACATTTACAAACGTACCTGTATTGAGTTTAAAGTCTTCTGCAATACGGCCATCGTACATCAAGCCCTGAGTTGGATCATTGACATCGACCAAGCGAACCGCATCTCCAGTATGGAAAAAGCCTTCTTCATCAAAGACTGTACTTTGCTGATCTTCATTTAAGCGCCAATAACCTTTCATGACGTGTTTGCCACGGACGCAGAATTCAAGTTTGTCGCCATAAGGAACCAATTTAATTTCGCAGCCCGGTGCTGGGTAGCCAATAAACCCCGCCATGACACGCGGTCCTGTGGTAAACGCACAAGAGGGTGCTGTTTCCGTCATGCCAAGCCCACTCATAATGCGGATTTTTTCGCCGCAATGTTGCTGTGCAATTCGGTCTAATCGGTTCCAACCCGCTTCGGATAAAGCAGCACCAGCAAAAAATAAAATTTTCACTTTTGCAAAGAAGCGGTCACGCAGTTCAGCATCTTTTTCCAGTGCATCGGTGAGTTCTTCCCAGCCTTTGGGTACATTTAAATAAACTGTGGGTGAAATTTCTTTTAAGTTTCGAATCGTCTCATCGAACTTGCCTGCAACAGGTTTACCATCATCGATATAGATAGTGCCGCCGTTATATAGGGTGATACCGACATTATGGCTACCGCCAAAGGTATGATGCCAAGACAACCAATCGAGCAATACAGGCGGTGTTTCTTCAAACTCAGGGAAGGTTTGTAACAACATTTGCTGATTGACGCTTAACATCAAATGTGTAGTGGGCACCGCTTTCGGTAGTTTAGTCGAACCCGAGGTAAACAAAAATTTGGCAATTTGATGTTCATCTAAACGTTGATAATGCTCTTGCACATTGGAGACAGGCGTATCTAAAAGCGATTGAAATGAAGTACAACTGCGCTCACCCAGAATCCCTTTATTGGTGACAATTTCAACCTCTGCTTGAGCACAACTTTGAATGGCTTTAGCAAAAGCCTGACCATCATTGGCATAAACCATGCCCGGAGTGAGTACATCGAAAACATGTTTAAGTTTGCCAAAATCTTGGGATATCAGTGAATAGGCAGGGGATATGGCAGAAAATGGAACACCAGCCAACATCGCAGCCATCGACAGCGTTAAATGCTCAAGATCATTGCCCGATAAAATAAGTAGAGGGCGCTGCTCGCTCAAATTGCGATTATGTAAGGCTTGGGCAATATGCCATGCACGTTGTAAGGTGTCAGCATAACTGAGCTTGACCCACTCACCTTGAGCATTTCGTTTTGCCGCAAAAATATGCTCTGGTTTAGTTTGCGCAAAATGAATCAGACGATCAGTCAGTTTTTGTGGGTAATTTTTAAGTTGTTCTTTGGGATGAAGATACAAGACCTGATCTTTGTAAACATAATCGACATCATGACTTCCCAGTTTTACAAAGCGCTCGCGATCTTGTGATTGAGTGGCATTCATTTGCATTGGTTTCACTCCATGGAAAGCGCATCACTGCGCTTTATATTTTTTGCTTCATGCATTTTTATTGAATATTAAAGTCGGATCCAATTGTTAAATTGGATAATGACGCGGCTGTGTTTGTATGGTGATCCAACGCAATTCTGTAAATTCGGCAATCGAAGCCTTACTGCCAAAGCGCCCGTAGCCACTGGCTTTGGTTCCACCAAAAGGCATTTGTGCTTCATCGTGCACGGTTGCACCATTAATATGACAAATGCCTGAGTCAATTTGTTTCGCAACATCCAGTGCTTGTGCAATATTTTGACTAAACACGGCAGCAGATAAACCAAACTCACTGTCATTGGCAAGGGCAATGCCTTCTTCAATACTGCTAAAGCGTTGTACCGTGCAAACAGGGCCAAAAGATTCTTCACGATATAGCAGCATTTCGGGTTGAATATTTAAAACCAAAGTTGGTTGCATGGTGGTGTCTTGTATTTGAATACCGAGTGGTAAGTCAGCACCTTTGCTTTGAGCATCCTCTAGTAAGTGTCGAATGCGATTTGCTGCACGTTGGCTTTCCAATACACCAAGAGCATTCCCTTTAAAGGTTGGATTTCCTGCATGAATGGTACGGGTCTTTTCAATCAGTTTTTCAACAAATTGATCGGCAATCCCATCTTGAACAAGTACACGTTCAGTGGACATACAGATTTGCCCTTGGTTGAAAAAAGCACCAAACGCAACTGCATTAACAGCTTCATCAACATCAGCTTCATTAAGAACGACAACAGGGGCTTTACCACCAAGTTCGAGTAGAACAGGTTTTAAGTATTTGGCTGCGGTTTCTGCAATAATTTTTCCGACTTTGGTAGAGCCAGTAAAGTTAATTCGCTTTACCGCAGGATGAGAAATTAAGCGTTCCACAATTTGTGGTGCATCTTCAGCAGCATGAGTAATGACATTTACCACACCATCGCCAAGTCCTGCTTCATGCAACACTTGCCCAATCAGTCGTTGCGTTGCAGGGCAAGCTTCGGACGCTTTAAGTACCACTGTATTACCGCAGGCTAGTGGCATCGCCAACGCACGGGTGGGTAAAATCACCGGCGCATTCCATGGCGCTATGCCAACCACAACCCCACACGGAACACGAATTCCCATCGCCATATTTCCGGGCACATCGGATGGAATAAGGCTGCCATCCATTTGCGTGGTCATGGCTGCTGCCTCACGTAACATGTTGGCAGCAAGGTGGACATTGAACCCATACCATGTCGCAGTTGAACCTGTTTCACGCATCCCAATTTGAATAAATTGATCCGTTCTCGCATCCATCAAGTCCGCTGCTTTGAGTAAACGTAAACGGCGTTCAGTCGGGGAAAGTTTCGACCAAACAGGAAAAGCCTTTGCCGCAGACTCTATAGCTAAATCGACATCTGCCAAAGTTGCCGCCGCTGCAATACTGGCGACTTGACCATCAATCGGACAGATCCGTTCAAATGTTGCCTGATTCGATGCATCGACAGATTGCCCGTGAATCAGCAATTGCACCTTATGAATGTTTGATGTGTCTACAGATTCATCTTGTTTTAACTGTACATTGTGCATGGGTTGTATCCTTACTTAACCATTTTAAAAACCAGAAATTAGCCAGTACGCTTATAGCTTTGTAAACCCGGTTTAATAGATTTTTCATCTAGGAATTGTTTCAGACCTTCTTGGCGTCCGCCTTCGGTATCGCGATGGTTACATTGATCTAACTTGGCATATAAATAATCTTCATTTTGATCCCAAGTAAGTTCACGACAGCGTTTAAAGCCATTTTTGGCAGTACGCAATACCACAGGGTTTTTCTCTAGCAAAATATTAGCAAGTTCCGTGACTTCTGCTTTAAGTTGAGCCAAAGGCACACTTTTATTGACCAAGCCCATATTTTCCGCTTCTTTTCCGCTAAAAGTCTTGCCCGTCATAATGTAATACAGCGAGGTACGGTGTCCAACGGTATCTGCCATTGCTTTACTGACCAAGTTGCCCGGTGGAATTCCCCAGTTAATTTCAGATAAACCAAAGGTTGCTTCGTCTGCTGCAATGGCTAGATCACACGCTACTAGAGGAGAGAAGCCGCCACCGAAACACCAACCATTGACCATAGCGATGGTTGGTTTTGAATACATACGCAATAATTGCCACTGCCAGCGACAAGAATCACGACGGATACGTTCTTGTACAATTTCTGGTTGGCTATCTACTTCACGGAAATATTCTTTCAAATCCATGCCTGCTGTCCAAGAGTCCCCAGATCCTGTTAATACCAACACGCGAGCGTCTTGATCAAGTTCTAGGGTTTCGAGAACATCAATCATTTCACGGTTCAATGTTGGGCTCATGGCATTTTTCTTTTCTGGGCGGTTTAAAATAACCCATGCAATACCATTTTCAATTTGTACATCAACAGTTTCCCAACGGTTTTCATATGTCATGTGCTTGCTCCTTGAATGACAGTTTGGTTGTTCTTCATTTAAATTAATATCAGTTAAACTTACATTCAAGTGTTTTTTGAATTATTTTACATAAATTTTTTATATCATTGAAAAATATAATCAAAATAATTTTTTGTAAAAATAATTGAATTTTGGTATTGATTTTTAAATCAGCCTAACTGATATTTTATGGGTGTTCGATGAACAGCACAAAACAACAAGATGTCATGGAAAAATCAAAAGAAGGATTTAGTTATGGATAAAGTGCATCAGCCCTCGGGAAGGGCCAAACTCACTTTGCTGTTATGTTTTGCAATCGCAATTTTTGAAGGTTTCGATCTTCAATCTATGGGAGTTGCCGCCCCACGTATGCGTGCAGAATTTATGTTGGATAATGCCCAAATGGCTTGGGCCTTTAGTGCAGCGATTATCGGAACTTTACCAGGTGCGATTATCGGTGGGCGGCTTTCCGATTATATTGGTCGTAAAAAAGTATTAATTTTTAGTATTTTGCTCTTTGGCGTCATGTCGTTAGTAACTGCCTTTGCTGCAAATTATGAACTACTTTTAGTTATTCGTTTTCTGACTGGATTGGGTATGGGTGGTGCTTTACCCATGATGATTACGTTGGCATCCGAGGCAGTTTCATCTGACCGTAAAGGTACCGCAGTCAGTATTATGTACAGTGGTATTCCATGTGGTGGCTTACTCACTTCTGTGGTTGCGATGCTTTTAGCAGGCGATGCAGAATGGCGTCATATCTTTTATGTGGGGGGAATTGCCCCAATTCTATTAATCCCACTATTGATGAAATATCTACCTGAATCAACGGATTACATAACCCATAAAACCCAATCGGCAACGCCTTTTTTTGAAGTGTTATTTGCTAAAGAAAGAAGAATGTCGACCATTCAAATTTGGATCAGTTTCTTCTGTACGTTGGTGGTGTTGTATTTCTTGCTGAATTGGCTGCCTCTATTGATGGGTGCGCAAGGTTTAACCAAACTGCAAGCCAATTATGTGCAAATGGGCTATAACATTGGTGGTGTTTTTGGCTCAATTTTGATGGGCATGATGTTAGACAAAATGCGCATGAGTTTCGTGATTAAATTTATTTATCTCGGCATTTTGGTATCCTTGTGTTGTTTGTCTTTTTCTCCAACTGTGGCGGTGCTAGCACTCTCAGCAGTGGGTTGTGGGTTATTTATTGTCGGTGGACAGTCTGCATTATATGGACTTGCTGCCATTTATTACCCAGCAGAAATGCGAGGCACAGGTGTAGGTGCAGCCGTAGCTATTGGTCGAATTGGGTCTTTTGCAGGTCCACTCCTTGCTGGTTTTTTACTGTCATTGGGGCAAAGTGCCACGATTGTGATTGGTTCAAGTATTCCAGTGATTCTGATCGCAGCAATTTCTGCCTTGATGCTTGTCAGAAAGCCTAAACAGCCTGTACAGTTAATACAAAGTACGACAGCTCGTTAAATACAAAGAAGTATGAGAGTTCAATCTCATACTTCTTTTTTAGTTTTAGATTTTATGATGAAAAATTATGATGCGTTCAAATACCGTTGATAAAAAAACAGAAGATGGCCCACGTTTAAGCTATACCATCGCACGTATAGACCGAGTAATTAGTAAATATTTAACAGAACATTTAAAAGATTTAGACATCACTTTACCTCAGTTCACCGCACTCTCTGTTTTGGCATCTAAAAATAATTTATCGAATGCTAAACTCGCAGAACGTTCATTTATTAAGCCACAATCGGCTAATAAAATTTTGCAAGATTTATTGCAACAGCAATGGATTGAGAAAACCCCAGATCCAACCCATGGTCGTCGTATTTTGCTTACGGTGACAGAAAGTGGTTTGGCTAAATTAGCCGAGTGTAATGCGGTAGTGGAAGCGTTGGAAACTAAAATGTTGCAGGGGGTCGATATGAACTTGGCTTATTTGATTCGTAATAATTTAGACATTATGGTCAATAACTTAAAACAATCCAAAGCCGAAGCAGCTTCAGAGTGAGTCAAGATGAGGCTTTAATATACTCATGCATAGATGTAGATGTTTTCTCTGTTAGAAATGTATTGTCACTTGATGATTGATCTTGCTAGCATGACTTTGAAATCTTTGAACAAGTGTGGCTAGGGATGTCTTCAGGGCAACAAGTTTTAATTAAATTAAGAAAAATGATTATCGCGGGTGAGCTTGAAGGCGGCAGTCGCATTGCTGAAATTCCAACAGCAGAGTTGCTTGGGGTATCCCGTCAGCCTATTCGTATGGCCTTCCGCTTGCTGGAACAAGAAGGGTTGTTAATTAAAAACCCGACACGCGGTTATACAGTACGTGAAATCTCAAATGAATTGATCAATGATGCTTTGGAAGTTCGTGGAGTACTGGAAGGTTTAGCTGCCAAAACCTTAGCAGAACAAGGTTTATCGGAACAGCAGCAGCAAACTCTCAAAAACTGTATAGAACAAATAGAACAACTCTTTGCAGAACACACTGAATTTGGGGATGAGGAATTAGAGCGTTATCATGAATTTAACGTAATTTTCCATGACACGATTATTCAAGGTGCGCAAAATATTGCGCTTATTCAAGCCTTAGCAAAAAACAATCAATTGCCTATGGCTTCCGTTCAAGCCATTACTTACGATGAAACACGCGCTTTATCTGAATACCGTCGCTTACACTACGCGCATTTGCAGCATTGCTCTATTTATGAAGCTTTACTCCAGCGCCAGTCGGGCCGTGCCGAAACTTTAATGCGAGAACATAGCAGTGTTGCGTTGTTGGGGGAGACGGTCAAAAACATATTGACTGAGGTGTAATGAAAAACTCCCGCTCAATCAGTTTGAGCAGGAGTAAAACGAGTGCTCCTATAACTCAATCACCAAATGTTTAGATTTAGCGCGAGAGCAGCAGGGTGTGAACTGATTATTCAAGGCACGTTCTTCATCTGTCATATATACGTCCCGATGATCTGGAATACCAGAAACAACACGGGTAATGCAAGTACCACAGATGCCTTGTTCGCAGGATACAGGCACATCAAAACCATGCGCTAACAAGGCATGAGTTACAGTCTGTTCTGGGTGAATTTCAATTCGCTGTCCTGTGCCAGCAATTTCCAAAGTAAATGCTTCATCATTTTCCTGCTTGCTTTGCTGTGCCACAAAATGCTCTTGATGCAGTTGTTCAGGCTGCCAGCCCGCTGTTTCAGCCGATTGCATGACAAATTGCATAAAGCCTGTTGATCCACAGACATACAAATGTTTGCTCGCATCGGGCTGTTGCAATACTTTTGCCATATCACATTCAGTATCAACCTGATTTTGAATGTGAAAATGAATCTGTTCTGCAAAGAGTTGGCTTAAATTGCCATAAAAGGCGATCATTTCATGACTACGTACGAAATAATGCAATTCAAATGGAATGTTCTGTGCTTTTAAACGATAAGCCATTGAAAGAATAGGGGTAATCCCAATACCTCCTGCAAACAATACAGCTTTTTTTGTATTGTCATGCAATGCAAATAAATTACGTGGCTGTCCAATACTTAATACATCACCTTCTTGATAGTCATTATGTATGCAGCGAGAACCACCACGTGAATTTTCATCGTGTAACACCCCAATCACATAGCGATTGTTTTCACTCGAACAATTAGAAAGTGAATATTGCCGGGTAAGTCCATTTTTGAGATGGACATCAATATGCGATCCAGCCTCAAATGACGGCAGGATCGAACCATTTGTGGAAATAAGTTCAAAGGCACGAATAGAAGGGGTAAGCTGATGAATTTTATTGATAATCACGTCCATGTTTTTATCCTTAAATCACATGAATATTTGGAAATTTAGTCACTTCAGGTTTTACCGCAGCCTGTCTTTCTTCATTCAGTAAGCGCTCAATAATTTTGCGTGATTGAACTCCACCAGCATCAATGTTCAACATCAGTAATTTGCGCTGCGGATTATTGAGAATGTTTTGTTGTTGTTGCTCTAACATTTCTAAATCTTCCGTAAAGATTTTGCCTTGTCCTTCACGAATTTGATCGGTGAGTTCTGTATTTTCAGGCTGGAAGTTACGTGCCATGCCCCAAAAATACCAATGTGAAGTTTCAGTTTCAGGCGTAATAAAATCCACCACGATTGAAGATACTTTCTTGTCTTTTGGTGCGTCATAGCCACCATGACCTGCATGTGCAACACCTACTTCAATATGTACATTACTTGGGGCGAAGAAATGACAACGCTGCCAACGGTCTACAGGAATATCATCTGCGAGATGATTACCTCGAAGTGCCATTTGCCAAAAAGGAGGAGCAATCACATTGTCCATATAGCGTTCGGTAATGACATGATCACCATCCACTTTGGTGATTGGCAGTGATTCATCAATTTCTTTTTGACCAATGCTGCTAGAGTGCACATAGGTTTCATGGGTTAAATCCATGAGGTTATCAATCATTAGGCGATAGTCACAATGAATGTGGAATAAGCCACCGCCATAACTCCATTCAGGATGATCGGCCCATTCTAGTTCAGGAAGTTTGGATTCATCAGCTTGATCTTTATCACCAGGCCAAACCCAAATAAAACCGAACTTTTCCACCACAGCATAGGCTTTATTGCATGGGAAACCGTTCACGCGTTGTGCTGGCATTGCTACAGTTTTTCCTTCGCAGCCCATGACCAACCCGTGATAGCCACAAACCAAATTACCATCTTCAACATAGCCGAGTGAAAGTGGTGCACCACGATGCGGACAGAAGTCTTCAACGGCTGCAACTTTGTTTTCTTTGCCACGGTAAAAAACTATTTTTTCACCGCAGATAGTGCGACCTAATGGCTTGTCTTGGATTTCTTCGGGGCGGCATGCAACATACCATGCATTTTTTATGAACATTATGATGACTCCGTGTCAATTATTGGATCCAATTTATGTCGATTTAATGGTCTTGTCAAATGTCATCTGGCATTTTTTATGATTTTTAGTTTGTAAGTTATTGGTTTTAGCAAGTTACATATTTTATGAAGCTCACCTTATGGATCCATTTTGCCATTAAATTTAGACTCCTGGTTTTCTGACAAATGGATCCATACATCGTGATTTTGAAACTTTTAAAATTATTTTCGCCTTAATGTTAATAATTATTCCTAGTTAATAATTTGATTTATATGGGTTTTTAAATATAAGATAAAAAACCAAATAAATTGGTTGATTTTATGGATCCAATTATACAGTATAGAAAAAGAGCAGGATGCTTCATAAAAATGATCTGTACATCGGATCACTTTCATTCTTAATTATCCCTTCTAGGCAATTATGGATATGGATATGCATAATCACCCAATGTTGTGTTCCCACATGGTCGTGTGTATTTCCGTTCCTAATTGGGAGTTACACAATGCAAAGAAATGTTTTAGATGAGATTAACCATAATAAAATGAGCCGTTACCAATGGTTCGTGATTCTGATTTGTCTATTTCTGAATGTCATTGATGGTTTTGATGTCATGGTGATGGCGTTCACAGCACCTTCAGTATCCGCAGAATGGACTTTGTCTGGTGCACAAATCGGGATACTACTCAGCGCAGGCCTATTTGGCATGGCCGCAGGTTCCATTTTTTTGGCACCGTTAGCAGATAAAATTGGTCGCCGTTTCTTAATTCTGATTTGTTTGATTATTGCAGGATTAAGTATGTCTGCATGTGCATTGGTTCAAAATCACATGATGTTGGCTATTTTACGTTTTATTACAGGTGTTGGCGTTGGTGGGATTCTGGCGAGTAGTAACGTACTGGCAAGTGAATATGCAAATGCACGTTGGAGAAGCCTAGCTGTAAGTTTAATGTCTACAGGTTACGGAATTGGGGCAACTTTGGGTGGTGTATTGACGTTTTTCTTAATTGAACATTTAGGTTGGCGTTCAGTTTTTCTAGCAGGCGGTATAACAACGCTGATCATGTTCGTCTTTGCTTTGTGGTTATTACCAGAATCGCTTGATTATTTGTTGGCAAAAAAGCCTGTACGTGCGCTGGAAAATACCAATACGATTTTGCAACGTATGCAGTTGAAACATTTACAGGTGCTACCAGAGTATGTGCAAGTTGAACAGCAAAAGGGCAGTGATGTAGCAAAACTGTTTCGAGGTCATCAGGGAGTTCAAACCTTATGTTTATGGTTCGCCTTTTTCTTGGTCATGTTTGGTTTTTACTTTGTGATGAGTTGGACACCTAAAATTTTAATTGCGATGGGCATGTCGCCAGATCAAGGCGTCAGTACAGGAATTTTAATCAGTATTGGTGGTATTTTTGGTGCTGCAATTATTGGGCTTTTAGCTTCACGGATTAAAATTTTCTACGCGCTCAGCTTATTTTTAGGCTTAACAGCACTCTGTATTTTCCTATTTGTTGCCGTTTCATCACAAGTCAGCATTGCACTACTGGTGGGTTTATTACTGGGTACACTCATTAACGGCTGTGTTGCGGGACTTTACTCAATCTCACCGACCATTTATGAGGCAGAGATTAGGAGTCGTGGTGTAGGTTATGCAATTGGGTTTGGGCGTATTGGCGCCATTTTATCTCCAACCATAGCAGGTCTATTTTTAGATCAAGGTATGAAGCCACAGCATCTTTATGTGTACTACGGCATTGTATTTATCTTGGCAATTTTTTTGATTTTAATCTTGGGTCAAGCGGTGTATCGACATCAAAAAACTCAAAATTATTCACTCAATACATCCATCTAAACATCTGTTTTAAAATTAAAAGTTGAGATAAAAATGAAAAAGACATCTTTATGGATGGGGATCTGCTTGTGCCCAATTTTTGCCAACATGGCACATGCGCAGTTCATTGCAGATAGTCAGGCTGAAATCACATTGCGAAACTTCTATTTTGATCGGGATTATAAAAAAGATCCTTATCCTTACACTGCTGCTCGAGATTGGGCTCAGGGTTTTATCTTTAAAGGACAATCGGGTTATACCGATGGAACCTTAGGATTTGGTGTAGATATCCTAGCAATGGCTGGTTTTAATTTATTGGGAAGTCAAGCAGATGATTACGCACGAACGGGCTTATTGGCTGTCAATTCAGATAACTCAAGAGATGATTATTATGGAAAAATTGGTGTAACTGGAAAAGCCCGATTAAGTAAAAATGAACTTTTTGTGGGAGATCTGGTTCCGCAACTTCCGACAATTTTTTCTTCTCCAGCAAGATTATTCCCGCAGACTTATCGTGGTGTAAGATTCGTTTCTACAGAAATTCCTAATCTGCAATTGGAAGGGTTTTATGTTGATAAAGTCCGCCAACGCGATTCTATTCGCTATACCGATGTGGGTATTGATAACATTAATCGTCGCTTTGATCGGGCTGCAACGACTGATCATTTCTATACGCTTGGGGGAGTTTACCAACTCAGTGATGCTTATCGTATTCGTATGTATCATGCTGAATTACAGGACATTTACCAACAGCAATTTCTGGGTATTCTAGGTAAGCATCCTATTTCAGATCAGTATAATAGATCTCTTTCATAACTCATTTTTCATTCAATTCTAAGTTGTAAATTCCAGCAATTAAATTGAATCTTAAACCGAGCCTTTTCCCTCTATTTCGATAG